>JAZDGZ010000066.1:0-3527 GCA_043806375.1 Pseudomonadota bacterium
TCAAAGAACTTTTCCTTGCCCTTCAGGGCCGCCTGCATGCCCTTTGCTGCTTCATCCGGGGTGAGCAGCTTGGTCTTGGCACAAAAGGCGCCAATCATGACCATATTAACGACGCGGTCAGAACCGACCTCATGGGCTAGATCCACCGTGGGGACCCGGAGCACCTTTACGTCTGAACGGGAAGGGGATTCCGGGATGAGAGAGGCGTTGAGGAGAACCAGGCCGCCCTCCGCCATGGAGGGTTCGAATTTCTCCAAAGAGGGATAGTTCATCGCCACCAGTGTGTCCGGGTTGGAGGCCACAGGAGAGGCGATTTTTTTGTCTGAGAGGGTGACGGTGCAATTGGCCGTGCCCCCTCGCATCTCTGCGCCGTATGCCGGGAAGTAGGTGACATTCAGGCCCTTGAGCATGGCGCCATGGCTCAGCACATAACCCATGAGCAGAACTCCCTGACCCCCGAAGCCTGCAAAAATCGTTCGAACAATCATTTCTTATCCTCGTATCCTGTGGCGTCTTTGATCACACCCAGGGGGTAGGTCTTTATCATCACGTCGTTGATCCAGCGCCAGGCATCTTTGGGAGAGAGCTTCCAGTTCGTGGGGCAGGGGGAGAGCAACTCGACGAGGGCAAAACCCAGGTGATCCACCTGGCAACGGAAGGACTTCCTGACGGCCTTCTTGGCCTGGCGTATCTGTTTTAGGGAGGCAAGGCCGCAACGTTCTATATAGACCGTTCCGTCGCAAACAGCCAGCATCCGCGATATGTCAATGGGCCAGCCGTGAAGTTTCGGGTCCCGTCCGCCCGGGGCCGTGGTTGCATCCTGGCCCAGGAGGGTGGTGGGGGCCATCTGGCCGCCGGTCATGCCATAGATGGCGTTGTTGATAAAGATGGCGGATATTTCCTCGCCGCGGTTGGCGGCATGGATGGTCTCGGCAGTGCCGATGGCCGCCAAATCGCCGTCGCCCTGGTAGGACAAGACGAACTTTTCAGGCAGGACACGCTTGATCCCGGTGGCTACGGCGAGGGCCCTGCCGTGGGGCGCCTCCACCATGTCAAAGTTAAAGTAGTTGTAGGCCAGCACGGCGCAGCCGACAGGCGGTACGCCGATGGTATCCTCCCGCAGTCCCATCTCGTCGAGGCACTCGGCCACCAGCCGGTGGGCGACGGAGTGGCCGCACCCCGGACAATAATGCGTATATTGGTCCTTCAAGGACTCGGGCCTGCCAAAGATCTTTTCGTATGCAGCTTCGGCACTCATACTTCAATCCTCCGGCCCGGTTTTCCGTCGCCCTCATGGACTGAGCGAAGGAATTGGGCCACTTGGCTTGGGGTGGGGATGACGCCGCCTGGGATGCCGTAGAAATAGATTTCGGCCCGATCCCCGACGGACAGAATCACGTCTTCAAGCATCTGACCCAGAGAGAATTCAAATACGGCGATCTTGTCGACCTTTCGAGCCAACTCCCTCAGGGCAACGGTGGGGTAGGGCCACAGGGTGATGGGCCTGAAAAGACCGGCGGCCGTGCCTTCGGCCCGTAACTCCTCAATGGCGCTTTCGGCGATGCGGGCTGCAGTCCCGTAAGCGACGACGACCAGGCCGGCATCATCCGTCATAATCGTCTCCGATCTTTGCTCCTTGGCCGTTATGAGATCATATTTCTCCCGCAGGTGCATGTTGTGGCGGTACATGGCGGCCGTGTCCAAAATCATGGAGAAGATGGCCCGCGCCTCCCGGCCCTTACAACCGGTCAGGGCCCATTCCTTCTTGGGCAACCCGTCAAGATCCACAAAGTCGGGGAAGACAACCGGTTCCATCACCTGGCCCATCAGGCCATCTCCCAAGAGCATGACCGGGGTGCGATACTTGTCTGCCAGATCAAAGGCTGAAAAGGTCAGCTCTGCCAGTTCCTGACACCCGGCCGGGGCCAGAACGGGGGTTCGATAATCGCCGTTGCCGCCGCCCCGGGTTGCCTGGAAGTAGTCCGCCGCAGAAGGAGCGATATTGCCCAGGCCGGGACCCCCTCGCATCATGTTGACGACGACCGCGGGCAGTTCCTGCCCCGCCATATAGGAGATGCCCTCCTGCTTCAGGGCGATGCCCGGGGAGGAGGAAGAGGTCATGGCGCGAGCCCCTGTGGCTGAGGCGCCCAGGACCATGTTGATGGAGGCAATCTCGCTCTCCCCCTGGATAAAGGTTCCCCCCACCTCGAGCATCCTGGCCGAGAGGTATTCGGGGAGTTCGTTCTGGGGGGTGATGGGATAGCCCGCATAAAAGCGGCAGCCGGCGCGGACTGCCGCCTCGCCGACGACATGAGACCCGCGCATTAACATCTTTTCACTTGGCACGATACACCTCGATGGCTACTTCAGGACAGACCGTGGCGCACTGGGCACAAGCGATACAGCCTTTTTCGCCTTCCTCTGGTTTTTCTTTGAACCGGGCGGGGAGGTACCCCTTCTTATTGAGTGACGTGTCTATTTCGATGACCGAGTTGGGACAAGCATCAACACAAAGCTGACACCCTTTGCATCGTTCTCTGTCAATCTTAATCTTCCCTTTGGTCGCTTTTTTCGCCATAACCTGAAAAATTCCCCTTCTGTTACTGCCCCACCGAGCCCATCCGTGCAATTCTTCATGCAGGGGCATAAGAGATGAAAGAAATGTTAAAGAAATTCGAAATAAAAACGAATAATTTGAAATTTCCGTTTTGTCAATCCATTTTTCATTTCTGGCGCAGTCCGTCGAATCGGTGAAGATAAAAATTTTTTTGATAAAAAAAGTTTTTCTGTTATAGTCAGTGGGTTTTTTTGGCGGAGCTTGAAGGTCGAGGTGACTTGCCTTCAGCAACCCCTGAAGGGGATCCGCTGGTTTGGTTTGAGGGTGGGCCAATCAGTTGAAAATATTAACTTTATTTGCATAGGGATCACGATGGATAGCGAAAGCATCATTCTCATAGACGGCCGTGAATTCGCGTTTAACCCGGGTGAAACGATTCTTGATATTGCGCGCCGGAACCGCATCGATATTCCGACCCTTTGTTATATGAAAGGCCTCTCTCCAACCGGGGCCTGCCGCATTTGCCTCGTGGAAGTAAAAGGCTCGCGGACCCTGGTCGCCTCATGCGCCATGCCCGCCTCCCCAAACATGGTGGTCAGGACAGAGAGCCCCCGGGTGATGAGGGCACGCCGGATGAATCTGGAGTTGTTGCTCTCTTCGGGGCACCATAATTGCCTCGTTCAGGATCTGGACATGGATTCCTGGACGGACTTCCAGTTGGGCGCGATGGCGGTGAAGGAACATGAGGAGATCTGCCCCGTCTATGGGGACTGCAGGCTTCAGGAACTGGCGATTCGCTACCAGATCAAGGGGAATCGGTTCGTTCCTTCCGAGCCCAGGTACCCCATTGAGAATGTCAATCCCCTGATCGTGCGGGATCTTTCACGGTGTATCCTCTGCGGCAGGTGCGTCCAGGCATGCAACGAGGTGCAGGTGAACAACGCCATCAGTTTCGGGTACAGGGGGTCCG
>JAZDGZ010000067.1:0-4396 GCA_043806375.1 Pseudomonadota bacterium
ACAATTCGACGCGGCCTCCCCGGGGGGTCCTCCAGAGGCGGACAAGTCTTTTCTGAATGGGCAATCATCTTCGTTCTGAGCGATGCTCACGGCATCAACGTCCGAATAAAAGCATTTGTTGTGTAGCGGCGGGCTTTACGCCCGCCTTTTTGGGCGGGGATAAACCCCACCCCTACACTGCCCGGTAGCGCTTATGAGGCTCATGGGGGCGTGTTCAGAGAGTCCGGGCAAGTATTGCGCCTTCAGAAAAGACCCCCGGGGAGGCCCGAAGTAATAGACGAAATCAAGATATTTTTCAGACAACTCACCTGTCAGTCCTCTATCAGCATCTCCCTCCGAACCTGCCCGGGTTTGCCGGCGCCCACCATGGTCATGATTCGCCTGAGTTCATGGGTGATTCCAACAATGAGCCCCTTGACGCCCTGGCTGCCGCCCGCTGCCAGGCCGTAGAGGATGGGCCGACCCAGGCCGACGAGATCGGCCCCAAAGGCCAGGCCTTTGAGGACATCACTCCCGCGTCGAAATCCTCCGTCCACGATGATAACCACCTTTCCCTTCACAGCCGAGACGACCTCATCCATGACCTGAAGGGGATGGGGCAAATAGTCCAAGGTGTGTGCCCCGTGATTGGAAACGACGATGCCGTCTGCGCCGGCATCGACCGATTTCTCGGCATCTATCTTGCTCAGTACGCCTTTAAAGATGAGAGGAAGGGATACCCTTTTCCGGATCTCCTTGAGTTCTTTGAGGGAGAGGGGCGAACAATCGGCCGCTATCATGAGGTCTCCGATTTTGGTCCCCTGACCGGCATCGATTTCAATCCCGACCCACCGGACGCCCGCCTCCTGGATCTCATCGAGATCCTTGAACATCTTCTTTCGATCCTGAAGGGGTTTGACGTTGGCCGCAACAGGGGCGCCCGTTTTTACGAGTTCACCGAGGTTTTGGGGAATCGGCCTTCCCGTCCACATCAGGCTTCCGGCCTCCTTGATGCCCTGAGCCACTGCCATAAGACCGTTTTCGACAATCGCCGGGATAGGCATGGTTATAGCAGACATGATGACAGGCGTCGAGAGTTTCACTCCCAGAAACTGACAATCGGTCTCGGCCACTTTGGCATCGATACACCCTTGTTTGAATGTATAACGGTCCAGGACAAGACGGTCGTGTCTGAGGATAAATCCCGTTTCCACCCCGTTGAGGGTTATGCCGAACTCTTTCTTCCTGATGAGCTTTTCGCCTTCCTGATAGATTTCAGTCAGTTCCATGGGTTGATCTCCTTTCTCCCTGGGAGTTAAAGCTTCCATGCCCCTTAAGAAGTCTTCGAAGGCACCCTCTCCCGGGCCCTTCCCCTGAACGCATCTTACTCTGGTATTGCCTTGGATTCAAGCACAAGAGACGCTGCCTGAATCTCGAACAGAAGGGGTTGGGCGGACTCCGGAGTGCCCAAATCCACCGCCTAATTCTTGAAGCAATAGTAATATTGGCAAGTTTGGGACGATTCCTGATCACCGGGAAGGCGTCAGAGGACTGCAAGTTGAGCTCGCGAAATCCCGACTCGACGGGGAGATGATGCCTTGCCGGTGGATCTTGGGGGGAAAGGTTTTCTTGACATGGCAGGTCCCCCCCTATAGGATACGCGCCTGCCTGAGAGCAAACCCCATTTTCCAGGGACAAACCATGACATCAGATCATACGAAGGGCAAGAACGGTATCGGTTACGGGTGGTATATCCTGGGGGCCTCCTTCCTGATTCTTTTCTTTAACTCCGGGGCGAGATACTCCTTCGGGATCATGATCAAACCCATGATCCAAGAGCTGGGTTGGAGCCGAAGTTCCCTTTCTTTGGCCTTCTCCCTTAATATGATGGTCTTTGCCTTATCCGTCACCGTTGTGGGCCGGGTTTATGACCGCTATGGGCCCAAATGGGTCATCATCATCTCCACCCTTTTTCTCTCATCAGGGTATGTGGTGATCTCTTTCCTGGAATCGCTCTGGCAATTTGTATTATTCTACGGTCTGGTCTCTGCTGTGGGGCTTGGGGGGACCTCGCTCAGCTTTTTTGCCGCCGTCATGAGCAAGTGGTTCGAAAAGAGACGGGGGCTGGCCATAAGCTCGGCCCTTTCAGGGAGCTGCCTGGGTCACTTCGCGCTCGTACCCCTTTTCACCCTTTTCGTTTTGCATTTCGGCTGGAGGGCGTCCTACCTCTGGATCGGGCTGATCATGTTGGTGCTGAACGTTTCCCTTGCCCTTTGGGTGATCAAGGGGGATCCCAACGAAAGGGGATCAAGAACCCTTGAAAAAACAAAGGGGCAGGGTGCGCATGACGCAGAGGAAAAATGGGTGTTGAGCGGGGCTGCTGATGATTTCGGGTTCCGGGAGGCTATGCGGACCTCTTCCTATTGGCTTTTTATCCTCGTCAATTTTGTCTGCGGTTGCGGTGATTTTCTGGTCACGACCCACCTGATCCCCTTTGTGACGGATCATGGCTTTTCTCCGACCACGGCAGGGAACATGCTGGGCTGGGTCGGGTTTTTTAGTCTGATAGGCATCCTCGTGGCAGGGCCTGTTTCCGACCTGATCGGGACCAGGATCCCCCTGGCCGGCACCTTCGCGATACGGGTCCTCCTGTTTTTGCTGATCTTGAATTCCCAAGACCTCGTCTCTTTATACATCTTTGCCTTGGGCTTTGGTTTTACCTTTCTCATCGGCGCGCCTCTCGCCCCCGTTCTCCTCGGAAGGATGTATGGATTTTCCCATATCGGCGTTCTCTCAGGATTTGCCACCACCATCCACCACATGGGAGGCAGTCTGGGGGCCTATATGGGAGGGGTTGTTTTTGACCGGACAGGCAGTTATCGAGCGGCCTTTATCCTCTCTGCATTGATGGCCTTGGTGGCTGTAGTGAGCGCCCTTATGATCCGGGAGAAAAGGTATGTACGCCCTGTGTGACGGTTTTCAAATGCCTTAGAACGCTGTCAGGCCACCAGGGCATCGGCCATCATAGAACTCAGGAACTGGACCTGGACGCCCATTTTATAATGATTGTTCAGATCCTTTAACTGGCTGTGACAGTTCTCACAGGCCGTGGCAAGGATCGCGGCGCCGGTCTGCTTGACCTGATCCGCCTTGACCTTGGCGGATTTCATTCGGAAATCGAGATTGTCCTCGCCAAGGGCAACCAGCCCTCCTCCGCCCCCGCAGCACCAGTTATATCTCACGTCGGGGGTCATATCCCGGAAATCGTCGGTCAGATGGCTCAGGATAAAACGGGGTTCGTCAATCACGCCCCCATTCCTGGCTATCTGGCAAGGGTCATGGTAGGTGACCGGGTCGGTGAATTTCGTCTTGTCCAGCTTGATCCGGCCTTCCTTTAGGTAACGGGCATGGACCTCGGTGATGGAGGAGACCTTGAAGGGCTGTTCTCCCGACATTTGCTTCATGACGCGAAATGCCGTGCCGCACTCGCATATGCAGACCTCTTTCACCCTGAGACGCTTTGCTTCGTTCACGATACGTTCCAAAATGAGTTTGGTGCGGGTGGGATCCCCCACAAAGGCGCCGAAATTGACGGCCTCGAAGAAGCTGAGGGTCCACTTCTCGCCTGCGGCATTAAAAATGGCCGCAGCCGGAATGATGGAGTGGGCGCCGGCCAGGGCGACATAGAGAAGATCAGCCCCCTCTACGTCGATCGGGATGGCCGTCACACCGGCCGCCGTTTTCCACTTCTTGATGACCTCGCCTTCAAGATTCTTGATCCCCGTGAGGAAACTCTCCTTAAAGAGATGCAGGGATTTTTCCTTTTCAACGGAGATGTCGGCCAGCATGGTCAGGATTTCCGGTTCTGCATGGGCGCCGACGAGGAGGAGCTTTGCAACGGACATGAGCATTTGGGTATCGATTCCAAAGGGACAGTAGACCATGCACCGTCTGCAGCCCGTGCATGAATAGGCCGCCTCGTAGAGTTCATCGAGGGCCATTTCAGTCAGCTCCTTGGACTCCCCAACTGAAGGCCATACCTTTCCCCGCCCTTTAAAATACTTCTTGTAGATCCTGCGAACGAGTTCGTGTCTATAGGCGGCGATATACTTGACCTGACCCATGGACGCATAGACGTGACAGGCCTCGGTGCAGACGCCGCACCTGGTGCAGGTTTCGAGGTAAAATCTCATGGCCTCGTTTAATTTGCCCCGGAATAGCTTTAGCAGTTCGTCCCTAGTCTTTTGGTCCATAGCTAGCCCCTTCTTAGCTTGTTCATGGGTAACGAGAGAAAGGCATGCATCAGCTGGCTGAAGGGAAAGAAGATGAGGAACAGGTTGGCGAAGAAGACGTGTAAAACCAGCATGAAGGAATGCCCTGACCAGGTCATGTTGGTGGGGAGTTCGGGTCTCAAATA
>JAZDGZ010000068.1:0-6055 GCA_043806375.1 Pseudomonadota bacterium
CTGGTGGAGGCGGGGGGAGTCGAACCCCCGTCCGAAAATAGTCCACTTAAGCGTCTACATACTTAGCCCGATATTAATTTTTCGTCCCTTGGTTCCCTACCGGGCAAGGTTGCCACGGGACTAACCTGTTTAAATTTCGCCTCCCCGATCTACAGGCAAGATCGGCTCAGCTATCCTGCTAACCGGCGCCCTTATCAACCCCGCAGGATCGGCTGACAGGACGTTAGCCTTAAGCGGCTAAAGCGTACGCGTAATCGTCTGCGTTTATGTTTGCCCACCTGTTTTACGAGCCTGGTGGAACCTCGGTATGCAACCCAAGTTTTCCTACCCCCGTCGAACCCGTTTCGCCCCCTTTAAATGGATTTGTTTTAGAGACTTAAAATCTTTAAACAAGATAAACATCTTTTTCCCAATAGTCAATAATCTTCCCGCTTCTTTGCCCGCGCCATCTCCCTTTTCATCTCTTTCTCTTTGATGGACTGCCGCTTATCCACCTTCTTCTTGCCTTTTACCAGGGCAAGCTGAACCTTTGCCCACCCCCCTGAAAAAAAGACCTTCAGAGGAACCAAGGAGTATCCCCGCTCTTCCGTCTTTCCGGTCAGGCGCTTTATCTCCTGCCGATTCAGCAGGAGCTTTCGCGTCCGTGTGGGTTCTATAATCATATGATGTGCAAAGGGATAGGGGCTAATATGCATGTTATAGAGGAAGACATCGCCCTTCTTAATCCTGGCGTAGCTGTCCACAAGGTTTGCCCGCCCCTCCCTGAGGGATTTGACTTCAGGGCCCAAGAGGATCATGCCCGCCTCATAGACCTCCTCTATAAAATACTCATGGGCCGCCTTCTTGTTCTGACAAACTATCTTTAAATCCATAAGAGTCCTGAGGGCAAGTGCCCCTATAGGGACTGCTGCCCAAAAACGCCTGATTTATCAAGGAATCACCAACGCCCTAATCGGATGACTCTAAACCCCTATGATCTTGTAAGCCCCAACGCTTTCCCTGCTGCCCATCCAGCCACTTTTCATCCAAGCCACGGAGCAGGGACCCCATATTTTCCACGATGAATTCCTGCACCCTCGCGGCCGTATCCAACTTGAATATTCCCTCTAGATCCGACTTTGCCTTTTCCATTGAGAGAGACCGCATCATCTTCTTGATGAGAGGAATGCCTCCCGAATTCACACTGAGTTCGTCCACGCCCATTCCGAGGAGAATGGAGGCGCACAAGGGATCTCCTGCCATCTCACCACACAGGGCGACCTTGATACCTGCCTTCTTAGCCGCCCTTACCGTCTGCTGGATCATCCTGAGGATGGCGGGGTGAAAGGGTTGATACATGTAGGCCACATGCTCGTTACCCCTGTCGATGGCCAGGGCGTACTGTATCAGATCATTGGTGCCGATACTGAAAAAATCCGAATGTTCGGCCAGAATGTCGGCCACCGCGACGGCCGAGGGAACCTCAATCATAATACCAACTTTGATATCTCGATCGTACGGCAAACCCTTTTCATCAAGTTCGGCCATGGTTTCCCTCAAGATCTTTTTGGCATCGAGGACCTCCTGCACCCCGGAAATCATGGGGAACATGAGCTGGATGTTGCCGTATACGCTCGCCCGCAGTATGGCTCGAAGTTGGGTCTTAAAGATGGCGGGTTCTTTCAGGCAGAAACGGATGGCCCTGAGCCCAAGGGCCGGATTCATCTCCTTGCTGAGGTTGAGGCTGGAGGAGAATTTGTCACCTCCCATATCCAGGGTCCTGATGACCACCGGCTCCGGTGCTATGATCTCAGCCACTTCTCTATAATTTTCAAACAGCTCTTCCTCGCCGGGCAACTCCGGACTTCTCAGATAAAGAAACTCGGTCCTGTAAAGCCCTATACCGTCAGCGCCATGGTCTCTTGCCGTAGTCACCTCCTCCAGGAACTCTATGTTGGCCCTCACTGCAATCCTGTGCCCGTCCAGGGTCTCAGCGGGTAGGTGACTCGTCCTTATAATACTGGACTCGAACCTTTCGTGTTCAATCTGCTTCTCCTGGTAGGCAATGATGATGTCATCATCCGGGTCGATGATAACCTCGCCCGTGCTCCCGTCGACGATCAGAAGGACTCCATCCCGTACCTCATGGGTTGCAGTCTCCAGCCCCACGACGGCAGGGATCTTTAACGACTGTGCCACGATCGCTGCGTGGGAAGTACGGCCCCCCACATCCGTGATGAAACCCATGATCTTGCCGATATTTATCGAACTCGTATCGGCAGAAGACAATTCGTGGGCCACGATGATTACACGCTCATTGATCTCCTGAAGGCTTTCCTGTTCCTTTCCTGCCAGGTTTCTCAAGACCCTCTCAGCGACGTACTCCACGTCAACGATCCGCTCCCTGATGTATTTATCCTCTATCTGAGAAAATAATTTTTCTATATTCTGTACCGACTTTTTTAAGGCCCATTCAGCATTGATCTTTTCATCTAAAATGGTATTGATGGTGGCGTCTGAAAACATAGTGTCATCCATCATCATCAGTTGCGTATCAAGAATGAAGACATGCTTCTTGATCTGCTCCGGGATCTTGTTCCGGTGGGCCATAATCTGCTCTTTAGCCGCATTTACGGCCTCCCTGAAACGCTCAACTTCCTTGTTGACCTGCTTCTCGCCGATAAGGTACTGATAACGGATCTGCACCTTTGACCTATCAACCAGGCGGGCCTTTCCTATAATGATCCCTGGTGAGACGGCTATGCCATGCAACTTCTTGATTTTTTCTGCAACCATGCTTTCTGTCATTTTGACTCACCGAATTTCTGTTCGATAAGATGAATTAAGTCTCCCATCAGCGCATCCGAGTCCTCCCCGATGATTCTCGCCTGCAATTCCGTTCCTTTCGGGCATGCGAGGGTAAGGATTGATAGGATGCTTTTGCCGTCAACCTCCTGCTCATCCTTCTTGAGGAAAAGCCTGGAATTGTATTTCTGGGCCAGGGCCACAATCTTGGCAGCCGCCCTTGCGTGCAATCCAAGCTCATTACCAATTTTCAGCTTCTTTACCAGTTCCATCAGAATGTATTCATTCCTATCAGCGCCTAAGAGGGCCCCATCGCCCTTTTGACAGAAATGCCGGCTTTATACAGATCCCTAAAAGCCACCCCTGTTTCCGCAGAAAGCTGACGAGCCATATCCTTGACGCTCATCTTATGTTCGTCCAGAAGCCCTCTGATCTTTCTTTGAATTTTTTCATCTAACGAATGGGGACCCTCGATTTTTTCCTTTCCAGCCACCACCACCGTAAATTCGCCTCTGACCTCATCACCCTGAAACCGGTCCAAGATAGAACTGATTGACCCCCCCTTGAGTTCCTCAAAGAGCTTTGTCATTTCCCTCAGCAAAACGATCTGCCTGTTCCCGAGGATTTCCTTGAGGTCCGAGAGCATGGCCTGAAGGCGATGGGGAGCCTCAAAAAAGACGAGGGTGCGGGATTCAGATAGGAGACCCTTTAATTCCTGTTTTCTTTTGCTCGAGCGGTTCGACAAAAACCCCAAAAATACAAATCCGTCTCCCCGCAGGCCCGCCACGGAGAGTGCGGCCGTGACCGCAGATGGCCCCGGGATCGGAGATACCCTGATTTGCTCTTTCAAGGCTTGACTAACGAGGAAAACCCCCGGGTCTGAAATACCCGGCGTTCCTGCGTTCGTCACTAAGGCTACATCCAGACCCTCTTTCAGTCTTTTTATCAGCTCAGGCCCTCTGACCTTTCGGTTATGCTGGTTATAGCGAGTGACCCTCGTTTTTATGCCGAAGTGCTGACACAGCCTTCGGGTATGTTGAACACTCTCCGCTGCTATCAGGTCAACCGTTTTCAGAATCTTCAACGCCCTCAGGGTGATGTCTTCAAGATTTCCCAATGGTGTGGAGACAACATACAAGGTCCCAATGCTCTCATTTCGGACTTCGCCGCGCTCTTTTATTGGGGGGGCTTTCATTGGGTCTTTCACAATACGCGGTCCGGCCTAGTATGCCAAGTCAAAGGCGTTTTTTACAACTTCGATTTCTCTCCGGTTCCCTTCCAAAGATATAGCGACCACGTCAAATCTAGACTTAACGTCGGCACAATCGTGATCTCTCATGTAGGAAAGGGCTACTTTGGATAGCTGTCGCCTTTTTTTCATGCTCACGGCCTCTTTGGCATACTCGAGCGATTTGCCCCTTCTGGTCTTTATCTCAATGAATACAAGAGTATCCCCGTCTCTCGCAACCAGATCCACTTCACCAAGAGTGCACCGGTAATTGCGAACGAGACACCTATATCCCATCTTCTTTATCTTCTTGAGGGCCAGATCTTCACCCAGCCTCCCAAGTTCGAGCCTCTCTCTAGTCAAATTGGCGCACCCCCCTGAAAGAGAGCCTGTGAACGGGGGAGTACCCGTGGGCCCTAATGGCCGCCAGGTGTTTCGCTGTGCCGTACCCTTTGTTCTCCGAAAAACCGTACACGGGGAAAAGCAGATGGTAAGCACGCATAATCCTGTCTCGATAAACCTTTGCCACGACAGAGGCCGCCGAGATGCTGTGGCTAATGCGATCCCCCTTTATCAGGCACTTCTGAGGAAGAGGAACAGGGACTTTATGAATCCCGTCGATCAAGAAGTATTCAGCCTTTGGATCCAAGGAGAGCATGGCCCGCTTCATCGCATCCAATGAGGCCTTCAGGATATTGAATTCATCTATGAACCTTTGGGAGACGACCCCGACGCTGACGGCGATGGCCTTTTCCATGATGATAGAAAAGCCCCGCTCCCTGGCCTTCTCGGTCAGCTGTTTTGAATCTCTGATTCCTTCCAGTGTGACTCCCCAGGGAATGATGACTGCCGCGGCAACAACGGGACCGGCCAGCGGTCCCCTTCCTGCCTCATCCACGCCGGCTACCAAGCCATAGCCGGCCTGACGGGCCATCGTTTCGTGGAAAAGCGTATCGGTCTCTGAGGAAGATTTGCTCTCGGGGAAAAGAGGTAGGTTATCGGCTGAAGTAACCAATCGTCCCTGACCGTATTAGAAGAGTTACCTGCCGTCATGGATGGCACGAAAAATGGCATCTTACAACAGGTTAAGAGAATTCGGCCTCCTCGGGTCGAAAGCAAGAACCTGATATCCTCGTACCGCTCACCGGATGCCGTCTCAAAGATCGAACCCGGAAATCAGGTCCTTCTCTCCTTGATTCTAGCGGCCCTTCCTCTCAATTTCCGAATGTAATATAACCTGCTCCTCCTCACCTTACCCCGCGTGACCACCTCGATCCTATCGATATTGGGTGAATGAAGGGGAAAAATCCTTTCTACCCCTATGCCATAAGAGACTTTTCGAACCGTGAAGGTGGCCCCCAATTTCCCTTTTCTCTTGCGGATGACAGCACCCTGGAATATCTGTATTCGCTCTTTATCGCCCTCCTTTATCCTGGCGTGGACCCTGACGGTGTCGCCCGCCCTAAAATCCGGGATGTCAAGCCGCATCTGCTCTAGTTCTAGATTTTCAACGATGTTCATATTTCCTCCTGATTATCCCTTCGGATATCCGCCTGCCAGGCGGTCCAAAATGATGGCCACTGCAGACCTCACCGAGAGATGATTGTAACCTGAGCCGCTGTCTATCGGGTCCAGGACATAATCCGCAAGACCGAAAATTTGCTGATCAAGACCCCAAGCCGTCCCGAACAGGAGGACAACAACCCTCCCGGAAGAGATGATTCCGGCGGCTTCAGGATAACCTATGGGGCGTCCGTTTTGTTCAGAAGCATCCGTGGCGATCAAAAGGGGCCTTTCTCCCTCACCCTCCAAAATGGCCTCGGTGCAGCTCTCAAGAGAGGGAGAGACCGCTAACAGTTCAAACGCCTCCTTCCTGAAGGGGTTGTACGTAGCCCCATAGCCAAAGGTCCAGTGCCGGATGACGCGTTCAACCAACCTCTGTTGATCCTCCAAGGGGGTAATGACAAAGAATCGCTTGACGCCGTAGGTCTTTGCCAACCTGGATATGTCATGAAGGTCAAAGGTTGTGATCGCTGAGGCAAT
>JAZDGZ010000069.1:0-4108 GCA_043806375.1 Pseudomonadota bacterium
GAAAGAGGGCAGAAGACCGTTTTTGCGATCCTGTGCCTTATCTCCTTGGTCATGGCCCTGGGCTCAAAGGAGAATGCAGCGCTTCTTCCGTTGAGCCTTATTCTCTATGAAATCCTGGTTCTCCAGAAGGGTGAGACAACCAGGGTTCGGAAACACGCCGGGAAAATCCTTCTGGTTTTATTCGGGACCGTGTTGCTGGGGCTTGCCTATTTGTACTACAGAAAGGGTGGGCTCCTTTTTTTTCTGAGTGAATACGAAGGAAGGCCTTTTACCTTTGGCGAAAGGCTCTTAACCCAGCCCCGGGTTATCCTCTATTATATATCGCTCTTGATCTATCCTATGCCAGGTAGATTGAGCATCGCCCACTCGATCCAAGTCTCCACCTCTCTTTTTGATCCCCTGTCAACTTTCGGCTCTCTTCTTTTCATCGCGGGGGCTATTGGCGGTTTAGTCGCTATAGGAAAGAAACATCCCCTCATCTCTTTCTCTTTTCTTTTCTTTTTTTTGAACCATTTGATGGAATCGAGCATTTTCCCGCTTGAGCTCATCTTTGAACATCGAAACTACATCCCATCCATGTTCTTTTTCCTCCCCATCGCCATCGGGATTTGTCGTCTTTTGGATCTTCACGCGAAGAAAAAAGTGCTTGAATATGTGATTTTGATCTTTATTGTTTTTCTCCTGGTCGGCTTTGGCCACGCAACTTTCGAACGTAATTTCTCGTGGAAAACGGGTAAAACCCTTTGGGCTGATGCAGCAAAAAAGGCCCCAGACCAATTCCGAGTCCACCACAATCTCGGGATGTATTATCAGAATCACGGAAACCATGCGGAGGCCATCGAGGAGTACCGGAAGGCCCTGGAAAGCCCCTTTGTCAACCGTAGAGACGAAATGGTCATTACCTATTATCAGTTAGGAAAGGTATATGACGAAATGGGAGATCATGGAAAAGCAAAGGCCTTCTATGAGGAGGCTGTTCGCAGGGAACCCGCTTTTTCTTATGCCTTGGGGAACCTGGCCTCTCTTTACCAGCGGGAAGGCAATCAGATTTTGGCCGATTCGTACTTGATGAGAGCGATACAGGCCGATCCATATGATCCACACATCAATCTGAACGCAGGTCTTTATTGGTTGAAGCGAAGGGACCCTGAAAAGGCCATTGATCATTTTCTGAAATCGGTTTACCATGAAAATCTGGAATGTTCCGCTCGACTCTACTTGGGAGTCGCCTACAGGCAAAAGGGATGGAGAGGGAGGGCGGCCTTAGAGTTTAAAAGGGCCCTGGCATTAGACCCCAGAAATGTCACGCCTCGTCTTCATCTGATAGAAATCTACTACGAAACGAGCCATCCTTTGCTGATGCGACAGGAATCAGAGAGGGTGGTTGACATCTTGCTGCAGAACGAGACTCTCTTTTTTCAGACCGTGGAGCTGATTTCAAAGAAGGGAGATGCGGGCGATGTCCAGCTCTCAGGAAAAGTCATCCTTCCTCTGATTTGCCAGGCTATGGACGGTAGGTCAGAGGTGTTGAAAGAAAAAAAATGATTTCTGTTATTATACCTACCTATAATGAAGCGGATAATATGAGGCTCATTATTCCCGAGCTTTCCAACCTATTTCTTCGTGAAAATATGAAGTGTGAGATCATTGTCGTTGATGACAATTCTCCTGATGGTACGGCAGGTATCGTTGCTGAGTTGGGTGAAAGGTATCCCGTGCGGGTCCACGTGCGCAGGGGTGATCGGGGGCTCTCAAGGGCGGTGATTAAGGGGTTTGAATTGGCGGAAGGCGACATATGTGTCGTCATGGATGCAGATCTTAGTCACCCGATTGAGGAGATTCCGGCGATGGTGAGGCCGATCATGGAGGACAAATGCGATGCCACTGTTGGGAGCAGATATATACCCGGAGGTGGCAGTGAAAGCTGGGGTCTTTTGAGAAAGATCATAAGCAGGGGGGCCGGATTTTTGGCCAAAGGGGTCTCCTCTCTCACTGATCCGACGAGTGGATTTATGGCGGTGAGAAAAAGCATTATTGAGGGTGTATCGCTTGACCCCTTGGGCTGGAAGATTGTCCTGGAGGTCGTTGTGAAGGCGAAGCCGAAGGTTCTGGAGATACCCATCATCTTCGCGGACCGAAGGCGGGGAGAGAGCAAGCTCGGCCTCAGGGCCCAAATCGACTATATTCATCATCTTTGGCGGCTTTATGCCTTTAAAAATCCCGCCATTTCCCAGTTCCTTAGATTTTGCCTTGTGGGCCTTTCAGGCTTTCTCGTGGATACGGCTGTCTTGGTGACCCTGGTGGATATGCTCTCTCTCGACCCTAGGTTCGCCGCCGTCTTTGCCTTTTCAGTCGCCGTGACCTGGAATTACATTTTTAATCGCCGCTGGTCTTTTGAATTTGGAAAATACACAAGAGTCTCTCATAGTTATGTTTCTTTTGTGAGCATATGTCTTATAGGGCTCGGTGTAAGAATCGGGGTCATGCATCTGCTCATCGAATTTGCCGGAATGGGCGAGAGCCCATGGTACATTCTGGCGAGTTTTGCAGGTATTGGTGCAGCCATGATCATTAACTTCATCGGAAGCAAGTATATCGCTTTCGGAAGATTCCATAAGAAGGCTTGAGGAGGGAGGTCGGGTCTTGAAACTGAATATCGTTATCCCTATCTACAATGAGCAGGAAAATCTTCCCGAACTGCATCGCAGATTGCGAGAGGTCTGCGAAGGCTTGGATGGCGCGACGTGGCAGGTTATCTATGTCAACGACGGCAGCAAAGACGATTCTATGAAGCTCATGCTTGAACAATCCGAGGAAGACCCCAGATTCAGTATCGTTGACCTTTCACGCAATTTCGGTCATCAAGCTGCCATTACGGCCGGACTCGCCCACGCAGACGGAGATGCCGTGATTCTTATGGATGGAGATCTCCAGGATCCGCCTGAGGTGATTCCCGATTTGTTGAGAAGTTGGCGGGCGGGGGCGGAGGTGGTTCGAGCGCAGCGAAGCAGTCGAAAAGAGCGAGGATTACGCAGAGTGGGGATGGAGGTCTTCCACAAGATTTTCTCGTGGATCAGTGATTTTCCTGTGCCCCCTCAGAGCGGCATTTTTGGTCTCCTTGACGGGCAGGCGGTTAGAGAATTGAAACAGTTTACAGAACAGAACCGGTTTTTCCCGGGACTACGGAGCTGGGTCGGCTTTGAGCAAGGCGTTGTCACTTATGACCGACAGGACCGCGCTGCAGGTGAACCAAAACAATCCTTGAGGAGACTGATCCGATACGCGCTCGATGCCATCTTCAGCTTCTCATATAAACCTCTCAGAATCATGACCGGTGCAGGAGTTTTTATCAGTGCCGCCGGTTTCATTTTAGCCTGTTTTTTTGTCATAAGAAGGCTTGCAGGGGTTGAAATTGCACAGACAGGGTTTACAACCCTGGTGACGCTTGTGCTTTTTCTCGGGGGCGTCCAACTGATCGCCATCGGCCTTCTAGGAGAGTATCTTGCCCGCATCTACGATGAAGTAAAGGAGAGACCCCTTTACATTGTAAAGAAGCGGCACGGCATCGAGGTCTCTGAGCCAGGAACCGTTGACAAGAAAAAGGATTTTGCGTCCGTAGGCTGAACAATAGAGCAGACTGGATTCCCTTTCACAGATCCTGAACGCTGAACCCGATGAGCATCAAGGAGCACATGCCTTTTATCCTGATCCCCATATCCTTTGCCGTTTATCTGGCGACGATATGTCCTACGATTTATTTAGGGGACAGTGGGGAGTTGAGTGCGGCTGCCTTTAGTCTTGGGGTTCCCCACGGGAGCGGGTACCCGCTTTATGTGCTGCTGGGCAAGGGATTTTGTCTGCTGCCTTTTGGGGGATGTTGGGTTCCGGATGAATCTGATGTCTGCGGTGTTTGGGGCGATGGCGGTGGGGATGGTGTTTTCGCTGATTTTGCGGATGTCGGGATCGAAAGTGGGGGCATGGGTTGGCGGTGGGGTGTTGGCGTTTATTCCTGTGTTTTGGTGGCAGACGGTTGCGGCGGAGGTCTATACGCTTCATGTTTTTCTTGTGGCGCTCATGTTTTGGTTGTTGTGGCGATGGGAAGAGAGGC
>JAZDGZ010000070.1:0-5830 GCA_043806375.1 Pseudomonadota bacterium
GCAGCATCCAAGTACGGGATCGCGGACGGCAAGGAGATGATCGTGGAAACCAAGGAGGGGAGCATAAAGCTTCTGGCCAGGTTGAACCCGGACATTGCCGACAGGGTCATCAGTGTCCCCCATGGCTGGGCCAAGGCCAACGTCAACGAATTGGTCAATAGCGATTTCCTGGATCCCATACTGGGATGTCCGGAGGACAAAGGATTGCTGTGCAGGGTTAGGCCTGCCTGAGCGCGGTGTTTCCACTGGCAGGTTGCTCAAAAACGCCCATCTGCCGCGTTGCCCTCATCCTTCGTCATTGCGACGTACTTGCAGGTACGCCTCACTCCTCAGGATTTCGGGCGCCTTGCATCTGGACGTTTTTGAGCAACCTGCAAACATGGATTTTTTCAGCATCTGCTAGGGAGAGAGGAGTATTCAATGGAACTCAAGCACGTTTTCAGCCCTATCAAGATAGGGGGCATGGAAATAAAGAACAGGATACGCATGTCACCCATGGCGCTAGGCTACGCTGAGGACGGCCGGGCCACGGATCGTTTCCTGCATTTCTTCGAGGAGAGGGCCAAAGGAGGGGCAGGGCTCATCGACTGGGCCTTATGGCCCTATCGAACGGAGCATGGTTACTTTCCGTGGGTCTTTGACGATAAGTTCATCCCCGGGCTCAAAAAGGTCGTGGATGCCGTTCACGCACATGGGGCCAAGATCGTGGGTCAATTCGGCACCGGCTATGCCTGGGCATTCAGGGGCGGCCCCCTGGAGATCGTCGGCCCATCAGGGGTCAATTTGCTCAATCGGCCCAGCACCCCCTTCCGGGTCGGGACGCCCACGGCCCGTCATATGCTTCAAGAGAGACCCATGACCGTCGAAGATATCCATGAGATGGTCGAGGGTTATGGGGATGCCACAAGGAGGCTGAAAGAGGCGGGGTTTGACGGCGTCGAGCTTATGCTGGCTGCTGGGTATACCCTGGCGCGATTCATGGCTGCCGAGACCAACAAACGGACCGACGAATATGGCGGTTCTTTGGACAACCGTTTAAGGATCGTCCGCGAAATCGTAGAGGATATCAAGGAAAAGGCGGGAAAAAATTTCCCGGTCTTTACGAAGATCTCCGGTGCCCAGTTTACGAAAAACGGATATACCCTCGAAGAATGTGCCGAAGAGATCGTGCCGATGCTGGAAGATATCGGCATCTGCTGTGTGGATGTGGTGGTGGGCTGGCACGAAGGTCCTGAATTCGGCTTGAGTAATTCCGCCAGACCGGGTCAGTACCTGTACCTTGCAGAGGCCGTGAAGAAAAAGGCGAGGATTCCCGTTATAGGGGGATCGAGAACCAATGACCTGAGGGTGGCAGAACCTGCCCTTGCCGAGGGAAAGATAGACATGATCAGTTTGGGCCGACAACTCCTTGCAGATCCTGAAACCCCAAACAAGAGCAAGGCCGGGCGTTTTGAAGATATTCGGCCGTGTATCTGTTGTTGCTGGTGCCTCGAGACCGTGGACACCCCCGTGATCTGCGCTGTAAATCCCAGGGCAGGAAGAGAGTACAAGTATTCGGTTGAGCCCGCAAAGAAGGTCAAACGGGTCATGGTCATCGGCGGGGGCCCGGCCGGTGTGGAGGCCGCATTGACCGCATCCCGGAGGGGTCACAAGGTCGAACTCATAGAGAGACAGGAGCAACTCGGCGGGATGCTGGAGCCTGCCTCCATTCCTCCTTTCAAGGATGATCTGAGATTGTTGCTCGACTTTCATCGCAGGCAGCTCAAGAAGAGCAACGTGGAAGTGGTCCAAGGAAGAGAGGCGACCATAGCGGACGTTTTTGAAAGAAATCCTGACGCCGTGGTTGTCGCGAGCGGCAGCAGGCCTTTTGTCCCTGACGTTCCCGGCATCATGCGACCGAATGTGGTCCTGGCCGTCGATGTGCTCACGGGCAAGAAAGAGGTGGAGAATGAAGTGGTCATCATCGGCGGCGGCCTGGTCGGTTGCGAGGTGGCTGAATATCTGATAGAGAAAGGCAGAAAAGTAAGGGTCTTGGAAATGCTGCCAAGGGTCGCCACTGACTTGCCACGCGTGTTGAGGGCGGACTTGCTGTGGCGACTCAGGAAAATGAAGGCCCGGATAGAGACCGATTTTCAGGTCACCCGTATATCCGAGTATGGGGTGTGGGGCATTCGCCGAAGTTTTGAGTATGGTCCCAACGAGGCCTTCTTCGATGCCGACACCATTGTCCTGGCCACAGGCTATAGGCCGGAAGACAGGCTGGCCAAAGACCTGGAGGGCAAGCTTCCGGTCATCAATGTAGGGGACTCTGCCAGTCCGGGGAATGTAAAGGAAGCTATATTGGGGGGATTCCTCGCCGGAATGGAACTGTGAGCCCATATTCATATCTTGTATCTTGCATGGGGGCTTTTCTGCGTGGTCCGAAGGTGGCGAGGAATAGAAAAGGAGGGAAAGATGAAAGACTTTACAGCGGTTGGTAAGAGGGTCCCCAGGCTGGACGCCCGTGAAAAAGTCATGGGAAAGGCGTCTTACTGCGAGGATCTGGTGCTGCCGGGGATGCTTCATGCCAAAATCTGCAAGAGCACCAAGGCCCATGCCAGCATTGTGAGTATCGATGTCTCGAAGGCCGAGAACTTGCCCGGCGTGAGGGGGGTCATAACAGGGCGCGATATCCCGAATATCAAATGGGGGAGATTGCTCGAAGATCGGCAGCTGATCGCTACGGACAGGGTCCGTTTCATAGGGGAGCCTGTAGCCGTTGTGGCAGCGGACAGCATCGATATTGCCGAGGAGGCGGTCCGTCTCATCAGAGTCGATTATGAAGAATTGCCGGCCGTGTTCGACCCCGAAGAGGCCATAAAGCCCGATCCTCCTGCCATCATTCACCCGGAGATGCAATCCTATGCCCGGGCGCCGCTTCCGCTCCTGATTGTGGCCCCTGATCCTGAGCTGCCCAATGTCTTTACCCACCTCAAGATTCGGAAAGGGGATGTAGAAAAGGGATTCCAGGAGGCCGATCTGGTCATGGAGAACCGGTTTTCAAGGGCCAGGATACATCATGCAACCATTGAGCCCCACGCCGCCGTAGTCAGGGCCGAGGCTGATGGAGGATTTACCATCTGGGCAACGGATCAAGGGGTCTACATGCACAGGTACCAGTTTGCCGGGAGCTTCGGCATTCCGCCTTCCAAGGTAAGGGTCATCGGGGGTTATTTGGGCGGGGGGTTCGGAGGTAAGAATTCCGTCCTGGTCTCACCCCTGGCAGCCGTCCTTTCCCGCAAGACGGGAAGACCTGTAAAGATGGTGCTTACGAGAGAAGAGGTCTTTTCCCTTGGAACAACGGATACGGAAATGATCATTTACATAAAAGACGGGGTCATGAAAGACGGCACCCTGGTTGCCAGGAAGTTGAAATTGATCCTGAACGGCGGCGCCTACTCGGGTATCGGTGTCTTTGTCGCAAAGAACTGCCAGTTTGGCGCGGTTGGCAGTTATAGCATGCCCCATTTCAGATCAGACTCTTACTCCGTGGCGACCAACACGGCCCCGGCAGGTCCATTTCGTAGTTTCGGAGCGGCACAGCTCGTCTGGGCCATAGAGTCACAGATGGACATGCTGGCCCATAAATTGGGCATTGATCCTGTAGAAATGAGAAGGAAAAACCTCCTGAAGGAAGGGGAAAAGGACGTTACGGGCCATACCACCTACGGGTTTGGGGCGAAGCAATGCCTGGACCGGGTGGCCGAATATATTGGGACCAATGAAAAATTAGAGAGTTCCTATCCTTGGAAACGAGGAAAGGGGATCGCCCTTGCGAACAAATACACGATGATCGGCACGGGATCCGCGGCGGCCGTCAGGTTGCTGGAGGACGGCGTCCTTGAGGTGCTTCAGAGCGCCACTGAAATGGGCCAGGGATCCAATACCGTTCTGGCCCAGATTGTTGCGGAGGAGTTCGGCGTCTCGGTCGACAAGGTACGGATGGTCACGCCCGATACGGGAGTAACCCCGTTCGATTACAACACCGTATCCAGCCGGGTGACCTATCACATGGGGAATGCTTTGCGTCGGGCATGCCAAGACGCAAAGCAGCAGGTTTTCCTTTTGGCATCCAAAAGACTCGATGTCCCTCCTGAAAAACTCGCGATCAGAGGGGGAAAGGTCTATGTGGAGGGAAACGAGGAGAAGGCGATTTCGACAAACACACTATTCGTGCCCGGCGGGTATGTTCCCATCCTGGGGTTCATTCTTGGAAAAGGCCAATTCAATACCCCTTACAGCAATGAGGACCCTGAGACAGGACAGGCAGAGAGGACGGTCAGCTATTATGCCCACGGCGCCGCAGCCGTTGAAGTGGAAGTGAACGTGGAAACCGGGCAAGTGAGGGTGCTCAAGATCGGTGAAGCCTGGGACATGGGGCAGCCCATAAATCCGCAACAGTGTGAAGCACAAATAGACGGTGGCATGGGAATGGGCATCGGCACGGCACTGCATGAAAAGATGATCATTCAGGAAGGCAAAGTGACCAATGCCAATTTCAGGGATTACAAGATGGTCAATGCGACGGACATGCCATCGATAGAGCATGCCGTCACTTTCCTTGAACCCGTGCCCCATAAGGACGGACCCTTTGGCGCCAAGGGATTCTCGGAAGGGTCGTTGATCCCCGTCACGCCGGCCATAGGAAACGCGATCTATGACGCCCTTAAAATAAGGATGAAAGACGCCCCTGTCACACCGGAGGATATCCTGAAGGCATTGGAGGAGGTCTCAGAGAAAGGGGTGGAATTCGTGTAAAGGCCCCAGCCCAATTCGGGATTTTCCCTGGAACACAGGGGACCCAGTGTGAAACGGACTCCTGCGCGAACGAATCGTTAGCCATCGTTCACGCGTATTCGTAAACAGGGGTCTCGACCACTCTATCCGGCTCCCTCCCTCCCTTGATCAAAACTTGAATATGCTCCACAGTCTCTGGGGAAAAGAATTGTTCGCCGGTCTCCTGGCACACCCGCGCTGGCACATGCTCAATAATGTAGAATTTCCCACCATGAGCCAGGGTGTACATAACTTCAGTTTCAATCATTGTTTCTTTCATGTTTACTCACCTCATCAATCCTGATTCTGAAGTCTATCCATAGATCCGGGTCCGGTTCATAGAGCGTGATAATCTTCAGCAGTGGACGGCCAGGATAGCTGCACTGAATATGTAAGGGCCGCCCGGTCTTTGTAAAGCCAAGAATCAGGCAGCTTGGGCCATACTTGTCTTCAGGAAGTTTTCCAGAAGTTCACTCCTGCCCGATACGGCCTCTTCCATTTCAATAACAGCGTTTTTGCCCTCAAAAAAGGCCTTATTGCCCCTATTTAGTGTGCAAATTCGAAACCACTCAAAACGATATCAGATACTTCTCGTGGCCCGACCCAATGCCGTTAACTTAAGCCTCTGACCCCGATGTGGAGGCTTCTGGGCGTCATTCCGGCCCCGCATCAAGTGCGGGATAAACTCCAGCCGGAATCCAGTCTTTTCAAACTGTTCTGGCCCCCGGCTTTCGCCAGGGTGACGGTGTGGCCAACGAGGTTTCCCTTAAGTTAATGGCATTGGGCCCGACCCCAAGCCCCTTCCAGTTGTGCGCCAAAGTAACCGCCAGCACCCCTGTGCCAACGCTGAACTGAGCCGTTTCCGAAAGGCGGCAGCCTTTTAGGAATCGGCTCCAGTGACATGTTGGGCATTAACTTTCTTATTTTCTTTTTTCGAGGCGATTCGAAATGATCCTCGCTCTAAAGAAATTTGTCTGGCAAGGAAAATTTTTGCCAAGCTTTGGTAAGGTATGTC
>JAZDGZ010000071.1:0-3049 GCA_043806375.1 Pseudomonadota bacterium
AAACGGTGAGAAGAGGGCCCCCCAAGCGGGTTGATAGGGAAGGGGTCATTTGGCTACTCACCAAGAATCAAGGGGGTGAAGATGAAAAAGGAGATATTGAGCACGGAGGATTTTGAACCTCCGAGTTCCGGTGGGGAACTGAATCCTTTACCGCGTTTTGAATATCATAGAGCAAATCAAAAAGTCATATCTATCCAAAAGGTCTCTTCCGTTCCGAGGTTCCGCTGCGGCACCCGGACCTCGTCTTTCCGTAAACGATATTATCCTGATGTAACCCTCGCTGAGTGGAATGATTGGCAGTGGCAGTTGCGAAACCGCATAAGGGATATCCATTCCCTGAGCAGGTTGATTGTCCTCTCAGAAGACGAACAGAGGGCGATAACCTTTGCCGAAGGCCAGCTTCCCTTGGCAATCACGCCTTACTACGCGAGCCTCCTGGATAAGGACAATCCCAGTCATCCCATTCGTCGTGCCGTTGTGCCTGTGACGGCGGAACGTCTTTTTTCTCCGGGTGAGGCCGAAGATCCCCTTGGGGAAGAGCATGACAGCCCTGTGCCCGGTTTGGTCCATCGATACCCGGACCGGGTCCTCTTCCTCGTCACCGATTTCTGCTCAACCTACTGCCGATACTGCACCCGGTCACGCATGGTGGGCAACGGAAAGGCGTCAGGCTTCAATATGGCCCAATGGGAGCGGGCGATCGCCTATATCGAAAACACACCCTCAGTGCGAGACGTGCTCCTCTCCGGCGGTGATCCCCTGACCCTGTCCGAAGAAAACCTGGAGTGGCTGCTCTCGAGACTGAGAAAGATAGAGCATGTGGAATTATTGCGCATAGGGACCAAGGCGCCCGTTGTTTTGCCCCAGAGGATCACACCGTCTCTCACCCGGATGTTGAAAAAGTATCACCCTCTCTGGATGAGCATTCATTTCACTCATCCGGAAGAGTTGACCCCTGAGGTGGCCCAGGCATGTGAGCGCCTGGCAGATGCCGGAATCCCTCTGGGCAGTCAGACCGTCCTCCTCGCGGGCATCAACGATCAGATGGAGACCATCAAGGGCCTGGTCCACGGCCTCTTAAAAATCAGGGTGAAGCCCTATTATCTCTATCAGTGTGACCCCATTTCGGGTTCGGCCCACTTCCGGACTCCCGTGGAAAAAGGGCTTGAGATCATCCGCGGGTTGCGGGGGTACACCACGGGATATGCCGTGCCCACCTACGTGATCGACGCCCCCGGCGGAGGAGGAAAAATCCCGCTGCTCCCCGACTACGTGGCCGGCCGTGACGGGAACGACTTGCTCCTCAACAACTACCTGGGCCATCCCTTCCGATATCCCGATGCCGGAGGCCACGTGGGGGCACGAGGGTGTGGGGATGTGAGTGCCCCCTGGGCAGGGGAAGGGCTCTGGTCATGAGGATAGGGTTAACCTATGATCTTCAGGAGGATTATCTCGCCAGGGGCCTCAGCGACGAGGAGGCAGCCGAATTCGATAGCATCGACACGATTGAGGCGATCGACAAGGCCCTGCAAGGCCTCGGTTATCAGACAGACCGGATCGGCCATATCCAGGCCCTTACCAAGCGGCTTGCAGAGGGGGACCGCTGGGATATGGTCTTCAACATTGCAGAGGGACTCAGGGGATTCGGCAGGGAGGCCCAGGTCCCGGCCCTTCTGGATGCCTACGATATTCCCTATACCTTTTCCGATCCCATGGTCCTTGCCCTGACCCTTCACAAAGGGATGACCAAGCATGTGATCAGAGACCTGGGGATACCCACCCCCGATTTTCTCGTGGTGGAGGATGTATCGGAGGCCGACAGGGTGGATCTGCCGTTCCCTCTCTTTGCCAAGCCCGTGGCCGAAGGGACGGGGAAGGGCATCGGCACCGCATCCAAGATCAAGACTAAAGACGAGTTGGTCCGGGTCTGCCAAAAACTCCTGGAGACCTACGAGCAACCCGTCCTGGTGGAGACCTTTTTGCCGGGAAGGGAATTTACGGTAGGTATTACCGGAACCGGGAGGGATGCCGTCCCCATAGGGGCGATCGAGGTTGTATTGCAGAAGGATGCGGAGCCTGACTCCTATTCATACTCCAACAAGAAGAAATTTGAGAAGCTGGTGAAATATCGGCTGGTCAAGGACGCCTCGGCGAAGAGGGCACTAGAGGTGGCCCTGGCCTCCTGGCGGGGCCTCGGTTGCAGAGACGGGGGGCGCGTCGACCTCAGGGCCGGCGCAGACGGCATGCCGCAATTTCTGGAGGTGAATCCCCTGGCAGGACTGAACCCGGATATTTCCGACCTTCCTATCCTGTGCAAGCTGGCCGGGATGACCTATCGGGAGCTGATAGCGAGAATCATGGAATCCGCCCTGACGAGAGCCGCGAGTTTTGACCCTTCAGAGGAAATTCGCCTTCACCCATCCCCTGTGCCTGCATAGAGACTGAGTTCATGAAAGTAATTATTTTATACGATCGGGTGGCCGAGGAGGGGGCCAGCCTGGATCAGGAAGATGTCCTGATTCAGGCTGAGGCGGTTGGCCGGGCCCTCGTGGACTTGGGCCATGAACCGACCGAGCGCACCGTCTCCTTAAACCTCAGGGATCTTAGGGATGACATGAGGAGGGATCGCGCTGAACTGGTATTCAACCTTGTGGAATCCCTGGAGGGTCAGGGACGACTCATCCCTATGGCGCCCGCCGTCCTCGATTCCTTAGGCATCCCCTACACGGGATCTCCTGCCGATGCCCTCTACGTGACCTCCAATAAGCTGATCACCAAGAGGCTTCTTTCCGGGGCCGGCATTCCCACGCCGGACAGCCTTTCCATGGAAGATGCCCCGCGCCGGAATATCCTGCTGGATGGGCCCTACATCATCAAATCCGTCTGGGAGCACGCCTCAGTCGGCATTCAGGATGACTCCGTCGTCTCGGTCGAGGATTCCCATCAGCTCTTCTTGGAGATGAAGGGGCGCCGGCGGAAACTCGGGGGCGACTGTTTTGCGGAACGATACATTGATGGAAGGGAGTTCAATCTTTCAATCCTGGCGTCC
>JAZDGZ010000072.1:0-2517 GCA_043806375.1 Pseudomonadota bacterium
CTGGATCTGGCGGTGGCTGTCAGCAATGTTCTGTATGAAGAATACGGGGAGCGATTCAAACCTTCCCCATTGCTCAAGAGGAAGGTGGCGGCCAATCACATGGGTCGAAAGGCCAAAAGAGGGTGGTACGACTATCGGTAATGAAGGAGGCGTTGATGGAATACGACACCATTCTTTATGAAAAGGAAGGGGCTACGGCTCTGATCACCTTCAATCGCCCGGAAAAACGAAATGCCTTGAATGAAAAAATGACGAACGAGATCGAGGCAGCCCTTCTGGATGCAGAAGAGGATTTGACGGTCAAGGCGGTCATTTTAACGGGCGGCTTGAAGTTTTTCATCTCCGGTACGGACATCGAATTCTTATCCGGGGAGGGAGAGGAACTGACGCCTCATCGGATGTATGAAATGCATCACAAAACCCAAAGCGTTTTCAGAACACTGTCGAGATTCCCTAAACCAACCATTGCGGCCATTGCAGGATATGCCTTTGGAGGTGGCCTGGAATTGGCTTTGTGCTGCGACTTCCGTATAGCCGCAGAAAACACAAAGATCGGGACACCGGAAATAAAATTAGGTATCTTGCCGGGGGCCGGCGGAACCCAGCGCCTATCGCGGATTATCGGGATAACAAAGGCCAAGGAAATGGTCCTAACGGGGGAAGCCATACTGGCCGAGGAGGCCTATCAGTTCGGGCTTCTGAACAAGGTGGTGTCCGGGGAAGAACTCATGAATGAGGCAAAGGCATTCGCAGGAAGGTTCTCGAACCTGCCGTCCTTTGCGGTTGAGATCGCTAAAACGGTTCTTGACACGGGTATCAATCTAAGTTTGAAGGACTCCCTGGAACTGGAGAGAATGGGCTTTTCCCTGCTCTACAGTACCGAGGATCAAAAAGAAGGTCTAAAAGCCTTTTTGGAAAAACGAGCCCCTAAGTTTAGAGGGAAATAAGAAATGGAGCCTGTTTCGACTGGCACTATCATTCGTTCGTTGACTTTTTTCCCTGAATGGTTCTTTTCGCTCAATCGCTAAGAAAAGGAGGAACATCAATAATGGATAAAAGGGATCCAATCATTGTCTCCGCAGTAAGAACGCCCATCACCGTCTTTGGTGGGTCACTTAGAGACGCCCCACATGAGAAGCTCGCTTCGACGGTCATGGACGAGGTCTGTAAAAGAGTCAACTTCCCCAAAGAAAAACTTGATGACGTTTACTGGGGTGTTGTGATGGTTCGAAGCGACGAAAATGGCCTGGCTCGCTGCGCGGCCTTGAAAGCCGGAATACCTGACCACGTTTCAGCTGTGCACATCAACCGGGCTTGTTGCTCGTCAATGGAAGCCATACGAATCGCCTCAATGAGGATCCGACTGGGTGAAGGAGATGCCATTCTAGCGGGCGGCGGAGAGAGCATGAGCAACGTCACCTATTCAATCAAGAACGCCAGATGGGGTTTGAGGCTCCGGCATCAGGAGTTGTCCGATGGCGTTTGGGACGGTCTATTTGACCAATATACCGGTCTCATCATGGGCTTGACGGCGGAGAATGTTGCAGAAAAATACAATATCTCCAGGCAAGATCAGGATCAGCTGGCGTATACAAGTCAGATGCGCACGAAGAAGGCCTTGGAGGAGGGGCGGTTTAAGGATGAGATCGTACCCGTGGTGATTCCGGGAAAGAGAGGGAAAAAAGACACCGTTGTCGATACAGATGCACATCCCAGGCCCGAGACAACTCTGGAAGACCTGGCTAAACTCCCCACAGCGTTCAAGGATGACGGGACTGTGACGGCAGGCAATTCATCCGGCATCAATGACGGCGCCTCGGCTGTCCTGGTCCTTTCGAGAGAACTTGCCGACCAGTTGAATATGCAAAGGAAGTGGAGAATTGTGGGCTCTGTCGCTGTCGGTGTGGACCCTCGTATCATGGGCATTGGTCCCATACCGGCAATCAGAAAGCTGATGGACCGGACGGGTTATCGGATCGAGGACGTTGAACTCTTTGAAATTAACGAAGCTTTTGCAGCCCCATCAGTAGCGGTGGAGCGTGAGCTCGGCCTAAACAGAGACATCGTGAACGTCAACGGCGGCGGTATCGCCCTCGGGCATCCTATAGGCAATACAGGCTGCAGGCTGGTGGTCAGCTTGATCCATGAAATGGAAAAGCGAGACTTAAAATTAGGCTTGGCTGCCTTGTGTGGGGGGAGTGGACATGGTCAGGCGATCCTGGTAGAGAAAGTCGACTAGACCCGGGAGGGCCGAAAAGCAGAAGTAACGCTATGGAAAAGATGCTTAAGGACAAAGTGGCGCTTATCACCGGATCAGGAAGGGGAATCGGGCGGGCCGCCGCCGTCCGCTTCGCAGAGGAGGGCGCCAAAGTGGTGGTGAGTGATGTGGACGCCGGCCCTGCGGAGGAGACCGTTTCTGAGATCAAGAAGAGAGGTGGGGAAGAAAATGCGTTGCACGCCTGCACCGGTTGCAGATAAACCGTGAATCAGTAAGTCAGATCGAGATGGCGAAAGCTG
>JAZDGZ010000073.1:0-2689 GCA_043806375.1 Pseudomonadota bacterium
ATGCTGCCTGATTATCCCCCTGCCTTCTGGTTCTACGCGGTTGTAGCTGTCACCCTTTTCGGCATCTCCAAGGCCGGTTTCGGAACCGGGATCGGCGTTGTGGCAACGCCTCTGCTGACCCTGGCCATTCCTGCCACCGAGGCCGTGGCACTCCTGCTTCCCCTCCTGCTCGTTACGGATGTTTTTTCCGTTTCCCATTACCGGCTGAATTTCGACGGCCGCAGCATCAAGCTGATGCTGCCTGGCGCCGTTGTGGGGATAGGTGCGGGCGCTTTTTTCTTCAATTACTTTGGCGGGAACCCGCGCCTCCTCCAGATTGTAATAGGTGTTCTCTCCCTCTCCTTCGTCGCCTTTCAGGTCCTGCGCGTCATCATTCTCGGTGCCCTGGAAAAACGTCGCCCCCGCGCTGTAGAAGGGATCCTGATGGGGGCCGTTTCCGGGTTCACCTCCACCGTGGCACACGCCGGCGGCCCTCCGGTGGTGATCTACCTCCTGCCTCAGAAATTGCCCAAAGAACTCTTCGTAGGGACCACGGTCATCTTTTTTGCCGCCATCAACGTGATCAAGGTGGTGCCCTACCAGGCCCTGGGCCTATTCAAACTGGTCCACCTGACAACCGTCCTGATCCTGGCTCCACTGACCTTCATAGGCGTCAGGCTGGGCATCTACTTCAACAGGCGCTTCAGCGACCGGTGGTTCAACCGGGTGGTCTATACCGTTCTTTTTATTACGGGTGTCCAGTTGCTCATAGGCCGGAATCTGGTGAGCCTTCTCTTCAAGTGAGAGGATAGTTCGCCTATTCCGAGTCAAATTCGGAACTTGAAATGGAAGAACCGAACTGAAGGGAAAAGGCGGATTTTAGGTAAAGATGGAGAGAAAAAAAGGCGCCTCACCCGGGGTGCCTGGGACGTTCATGGGAGGAGGAGAGATGATGGAAGAAGAAAGAGCCTACAGGGAGCTTCAAAGGCATCTCGACAAGCAGCCGGTCGGTTATCCAGCTGCGAAATCGGGCGCGGAAATCCGAATTCTTAAGCGGTTCTTTGCGCCTGATGAGGCAGGTTTGGCCATGAAGCTAAGTTATAAACCCAGGACCGCCGAACAGATCTACGAGGGAATAAAAGAAAGTGGAATGGCCCTCAACAGGATGAAAGAAATGCTCGAAGGGATGCTGAAAAAGGGTGTCATCGGCCACATGGAAAAAGCAGGGGCAAGGTGCTTTTTTAACGTCCCCCTTGTGGTGGGCATGTATGAAGGACAATTGAACAAACTCACCCCTGAATTCCTTGCCGATTTCGATCAATACACTGCAGGCAGGGCCTTCGGCCTGGAGTTTTTGGCCACGGCATTGCCCCAGATGCGGACCATTCCGGTTGCGAGGAGCATAACCCCGGAGCATCATGTGGCCACCTATGATCAGCTGAACAGACTGTTAATGGAGACGGATGGGCCGATCGTTGTCAACGAGTGCATTTGCAGACAAGGGGCCAAGATCAGAGGAAAGGAGTGTCAGAAAACGACAAGGATGGAGACGTGCATTGCATTGGGGGATATCGCGAAAAATTGCGTAAGGATCGGAGTGGGGCGGCAAATCAGCAAGGAGGAGGCCCTTGCCTTAGCCCGGAGTAACGAAGAGGACGGGCTGGTGCTTCAACCCTCCAACGCCCAAAAGGCCGAATTCATCTGCGCCTGTTGCGGATGCTGCTGCGGCATGCTGCGCGTTCACAAGGTGCTGCCCCGGCCTGTAGCCTTCTGGGCGAACAACTACCATGCTTCTGTGGACCCCGATGAGTGCACAGGCTGCGGCACGTGTGTGGAAAGATGTCAGGTTGACGCCGTAAAAATTGACCCTGCCGAAGGCATCTCCAAGGTCGATCTGGATCGTTGTCTGGGGTGCGGCAACTGCGTAACCACGTGCCCGTCAGAGGCCATCCACCTTGAAAAAAATGAGAGGGAAGTGAGGCCCCCTGAGACCAATGAGGATTTGTACGATATTATTATGGCAAACAAGAAGGGGAAGTTCGGCAAGCTGAAGCTCGCGACCCGTCTCATCCTCAAGAAATGAGGCAAGGATCCTTGATCTCCCTTCGCCGCCCGATCAAATACGCGGATATCTGATGTTGAAGGACTACGCCTTTTATGCAAGAGGCGATTTCAGAAGACCCGCCGGATACTATGTGGAAGGGACCGTAGCCGGGGACAAGGGCCAATGGAACCGTTTTGTTCCCCATTCGAATATCTTGGGCGAAGAGGAGGGGGGAGGGGAAGACCTCCCTGTCAGGCGGCCGTGGCAGGGGTTTCCTGATGCCCCCTGCTCCGGAAGCGGAGCCTAAGAAAAAAGGGGTTCCCCGTAGAAATAACTTGATTTTAGAGAAGAATGGGTTATCATGGGAACGATCAGCAAAGGTACGCCTTTGTTGGTGAGTTGGTTTCGTTCTGAGGGAAAGATCCATTTGTCAAGAGTGGCGGCCTGAAGTTTGGAACCACGCGAATCTGGAAGAAAGGAGGGTGTCACCATGGCAAGTGGTACTGTGAAGTGGTTCAGCGACCAAAAAGGGTATGGCTTCATCGCGCAGGAAGACGGGCCGGACGTCTTCGTTCATCACACGGGTATTAATTCGGAAGGCTTCAAGTCTCTTAGAGAAGGCGACCGCGTCACTTTCGAGATTGAGCAGGGGAAAAAAGGCCCCTC
>JAZDGZ010000074.1:0-2066 GCA_043806375.1 Pseudomonadota bacterium
TTCGGCGAGGGCTTGAGGGCGACGTCGAGTTCCTCATTCTTCAGATTCACCCTGCCCTGACCGATCACGGTCGTCTGATCCGTATCCATGACAAGGGCGGTTATCTCCGCGAGTCCATCCTTGACGGAAAATCCGCTGACAAAGCAATTGAAAGAGGTGTACTCGGTTTTTTCCTTGAAGGGGTTGATCAGTCTGAAGGCCCCGGTGGCAAAATCGCTGCCCAGGACTTCAATGTATTCGTTTTTGATCCTGCCGTTCCCTGACACGATAACGGTCTTCCCGTTCAGGCCGGACATGAGGGAGGCGATGGAGCGGCCCCGACCACTCAGCTCAATATCTGCGTCCACTTTGCCTTCAAGGCCCTCCTTGGCCTTTAAGGCCCTGAGCACGTGCTCCACGCCCACCTGCCGAACCTTCAGATTCAGCGATACCGAGAGGCCGTCCTCTCGGGGGACCAGATCCAAACGGCCGTCAAGCGTGCCCCCTCCCATGGTGGACCTCCATCTCTTTACGCAAAGCCGTCCAGCCTCGATCAGCATTTCCAGGTCCACCTTGTTCAACCTCAGAGTGGGGAGCACCACCTCCTCGGCCCGTAACGTGATACGGAGGTCGGCCTTCTTCAGCCAGTCCATCGCCAAGGGCTCTTCTGAAAAAACCCTCTTTCTCTTTACCGCAGGCGGTGCAGGTTTGTTCGCCCCGGCCCCTTTTACCTCCCTGCTGGACAAGAGGCTCCGCAGATCCATCTTTTGGGACGAAAGGGTTACGCCAACCCGTGGCCGTGTGCCGCCGAAATCTGTCTCGACAGAGCCCTCCAAGCGGGTCTCTCCCAGAAGGACCTTCAGGTCTCCAAAGGTATATTTCTTCGGCCCCGGGCAGGATGCCCGGCCGGACACCTTGAAAGGACCCGTGAGGGGCAGAGGCCTCTTGACCAGTCTTTCCAGGTTGGATACATTTTTCCCCTGCACCGTGAAAGCCACATCTATGCCTCGCCGCGCCAGTGGATCCTTGACGGCGCCTGAGAGGTCCGCCATGGCCAAGTCCTCAGTTCCGACACGAAGACGGAGATCCTCAATACTTAATCTGCCGGCCCGATCATTCAGCCTGGCCGTCCCGTTGAAAGGACCCACCTCAGGCAAATTGACAGCCCCCACCATCCTGGCCACATCCGAAAGCGATCGACCCTGAGCAATGACCGTAAAATCGAAACCCCTTAGCCGAAGGGCATCTTTAATCGCCCCATCGACCGAGAATCTCGCACCGGCAAGATCAACCGTGAGTTTCAACGGCCACCTTTTGTCGGGGTCAAAAAAAACAGCCAGCGGCCCCAGGGTCCCTGACGCTTCGAAAGTGCTAGATTTATAGGATCCCTTCAGCCTCAGATCGACAGGCGCCTCGTTGTTTGGGGCACCTAGCGTGAGGTTCGCCACGCTCAAGGCATAGGAGCGACCGGAAGGGCCGCGTTTATAGGTGAGGCGTCCCTTTTCAATGCGCAAGTCATTGAAGGTCAACATGGATAATATCTTCTGGCCTGTTTCGGACCTCCCCGTTTCCGGTCCTTCCGGGATCAAGGTCTTTGCCCTTTTGAACTCCAGGTTTGACCGTCCCGATTTGTGGGTTTCGATGAGAAGGTCGGGCTCAACCAGGACGAAACGCTTGACCTCTATCTTTCCCCGTACCAATGGAAGGACCCTCACCTGCACCTCAAGACGCTTGATCCTGGCCATTTCCGGTCGCGAACCCCAAGCTGCGTTCTGGAAGCCCACATTTTGCACCACAAGGGCGGGCGTCAACCCTATTGCCAGATCCAGGTCGCCCTCCAGCCGCAGATCCCGTCCCGTCGCCTTTTTGACCTCCTGTATGATCTCCGGCTTGAACTTGTTGAAATCATAGGTTGTGAGGACCACATAAGAGGTTGCGATCAGAATGACGATCAGGATGGCAAGAATGTTAAGGACCCATTTCCAAGGCATGATGACCCCTCCGTAATCCTCTTATCACTGGGGTTGGGTCGCAGCTTGGTCGGCAGGAAACGCGCTTCCGGCTTTCCGTTGTTGGACAGGGCCTGT
>JAZDGZ010000075.1:0-8945 GCA_043806375.1 Pseudomonadota bacterium
TGCGAAGACCCTGACCCCAGGGAATTGGACGTTCTCATGGCCACGGGGGAACAGGTCAGCGTGGCGCTCTTTGCCATGACCCTCAAATCCATGGGCCATGAAGCCCGTTCGCTCCTCGGTTTCCAGGTGCCCATTCATACGGATCAGTTCTACGGGAGAGCCAGGATTCACGAGATCGATACGGACCGTATTATGAAAGAGCTTGAGCTGAACAGGATAGTCGCGGTCGCCGGGTTCCAGGGGTTGGATGAGAACGGAAACATCACCACCCTCGGTCGGGGAGGCTCTGACACGACGGCTGTCGCCATAGCCGCCGCCCTCCGGGCCGACGTGTGCGAGATCTTTACGGATGTGAACGGCGTCTACACCACAGACCCGAATATCTGTCCCAAGGCGAGAAAAATGGAGGTCATCTCCTACGATGAAATGCTCGAAATGGCCAGTTTGGGCGCCAAGGTCTTGGAAATAAGGTCGGTTGAATTCGCCAAGAAATTTGGTGTACCTATTCATGTCAGATCAACTTTTACCGAAGAAAGGGGTACCATGGTCGTTGCTGAAACAAAAGATATGGAAAAAGTTCTGGTTTCAGGGGTTGCTTACAATAAGAACGAGGCCAGGATAACCGTGAAAAAAGTCCCTGACACGCCTGGAATAGCCGCCAAGGTATTCGAACCCATGTTCCAGTCGGACATTGTGGTGGACATGATCGTGCAGAATACCAGCGAAGACGGGATGACGGATTTGACCTTTACCGTTCCCAAGTCCGATTTCAAAAAAGGCTTGAAGCTGGTCAGCGAGGTGGCCAAGGATATCGGCGCAGAAAGGGTCCTGGGTGACGAGAATATTGCCAAGGTCTCCATCGTCGGTGTAGGGATGAGAAATCATGCGGGTGTGGCCCAAAAAATGTTCAGAACTCTGGCCGCGGAAAACATCAACATCATGATGATCAGCACCTCTGAAATCAAGATTTCATGCGTCGTAGAGGAAAAATATACCGAACTGGCTGTGCGGGTCCTCCATAAGGCCTTTGGTTTGGAAAATGGTCCCACAAAAGATCAATGAGGGCGCGGCCGGCCTTCTGGTCCTCCTGCTCGTCTTGTTGATCCTTTTTTTCCTCCGGCCTTTTTTGAAAGAGGAAGAGACCGGCGGGTCTCCCCGCGGTAAGCCCCTGTTCCTTGAAATTGAAGGTGACGTAAGATACCCTGCCGTCTATAGGTTCTCTCGCCGGCCCAATCTCAGGGAACTGGTGGAGACCGCAGGGGAACCGACGGGAGGAGTCGCCCCCCCACTAGGTTCGGAAGGCCCTACTTTCCCCTCGGGCGCCAGGGTCCTCATCCGTCGCCACGAAAACAGACTTCAAGTCTCTCAAAGCGCTATGTCGGCCTTCTACAAACTCACACTGGGTATTCCTCTCTCTTTGAACAGGGCATCGGAAGAAGAACTCACGGCGATCCCCGGGATCGGTCCAGCCTTGGCAAAGGCCCTCGTCGAGGAGAGGACCACGCGGGGAGGGTTCAAGAGCCCTGCCGAGATTGCCCGCATCCCCGGTATTGGACAAAAATTATATGTGAAAATAGGTCCCTACTTGATACTATAGGGCCATCATGTGCGTTCAAGGCGTTTCACGAGGGATATTTGAATAAAGGTTCCCTGCCACCAAGAAAGTACAGAGAGAAAATTATTGTGAACGTCAAAAAGACTTTCCCTGACTGGTTGATCGGCCTAGCGGTCACCCTCTTGTTCTTTTTCATAACCTTTACAGGGAAATTCGACTTCACCGACGCTGTCGAAAAAAAGGCCTTTGACATTAGGGCGAGAATCGCGGCGCCGGAACAAAAAAACCCTGATATCGAACTCGTGGTCATCACCGACGACGACCTTTCCGAACTTGGCCGTTTCCCATGGCCCAGAGATATCATGGCCCGGGTTATCCATCACCTTTCTCTCGCGGGCGCCAAAGTCATCGCCCTGAATATCCTCTTTCCTGAACCCGAGGAGAGCGCAGGGCTCAAAACCTTGAAGGGCCTCAAACAAGGATTTGAGAATCTGGCGCTTGCCCAGGAAGGCCCCGGGCTTGCCTTCTACAAGAAATTGACCCAGGCTGTGAATGATCTTGACAACGACGGCAAGCTTTATCGGGCCATGAAGGAGGCTGGAAACGTGGTCCTGCCCGTCTACTTTGATACGGTCAGTTCAGGCAGGGACATGAAGATCCCGGACTTCATGCTCAGACACAGCTTCAAAAGGATCGAGGGGGCCAAGGAAGAATGGGCCGTCGGTTCCCTCATCTGGCTTTTCAAAATCAGCCCCCTTCTGCCGGTCTTTGCTGAAGCGGCGGCGGGTATCGGACATATCAATCTCTTTCCGGATGATGATGGATCCATTCGGAGTCAGATCCACACGCTGGGCTATATCAAGGATATCTATTTTCCTTCATTCCCAGTTGCCATTGTAAAGGCCTTTAACGGGTTAAAAGATGAAGACATCACCCTCCTCCTTGGTCAGGGGATCCATATACGTCTCAACCCGTCCACCCTCCTCAAGATTCCCGTCGTGGATCTCCAAATGAGGACCCTCATCAACTGGAACAAGGGCCCCGGGGCGGCCTTCCATCAAACCCCTTTTTCGAAGGTCTATCAGAATCAATTTCAAACAAGTCTCTTCAGGGACAAGATCGTCATCATCGGCCCCACGGCCCCCGGCATCGGAGACCGCTTTGTGACTCCGATCTCAGGGCAACTGCCTGGCGTGGAAATCATTGCGAACTCGGTGGAAAATATCCTGAGCAGGAGATTTTTCTCGCGCCCCCCATGGATCGTCATGGTTGAATTCGGGCTCTTGATTCTCTTCGGGCTTTTCATCGCCCTTACCCTGCCGAAACAGAGAGCCGGCATGGGAGCCATCTCTACACTGGTGCTTTTTCTCTTTTGCGGCGCCGCCGGGGCGGTCCTTTTCTTGTCCTATAACCTCTGGCTAAAGATATCCCCCTCCATGCTGCTTCTGGTCATCGGCTACATCCTGGTCACTTCGAAAAAATTTCTCATCGCCGAAAGAACCAAGGAGAGGGTGGAGGCGGATTCGGTTGAAACCAATAAGATGCTCGGACTCTCTTTCCAGCAGCAGGGTATGCTCGATCTCGCCCTGGAGAAGTTCCGAAAACTCCCCCTGGAGGAAGAAGGCGCCAAAGACCTCATCTATAACCTCGGCTTGGATTTTGAAAGAAAAAGACAGTTTTCCAAGGCCCTCGCCACCTACCGGTTGCTCATCCAGGATGGAAAGGTGTTCAGGGATCTGGATGAGAGGATCCCCAAGTTGAAGGACGCCGAGGCCTCCATGATCTTTGGGGCTACGGGCGCCACACACCCGGGCGATATCGGGGCAACCTTGGTGGGCTTGGATACGAGACCGACTCTTGGGCGGTACGAAGTGGTCGGCGAACTGGGGCGCGGCGCCATGGGCGTCGTGTATAAAGGAGAAGACCCGAAGATCCATCGCACAGTAGCCATCAAGACGATCAGGCTTTCTGATTTCGATGATGAGGTCTTGGATGAAATAAAGGAGAGATTTTTCAGAGAGGCCGAGTCGGCCGGCCTCCTCACCCATCCTAACATTGTGACCATCTATGATTGTGGCGAGGAGCATGACCTTGCCTATATCGCCATGGAATTCCTTGACGGTAAGGACTTGGAAGAATACACCAAGAAGGGGAATCTCCTGCCCATGAGGGAGACCCTGTCCGTCGTCTCACATGTGGCGGAAGCCCTGGATTATGCCCATACCAAGGGCATTGTCCACCGGGATATCAAACCTGCCAACATCGTACGTTTAAGTGAGACGGGGGAGATCAAGGTGACCGATTTCGGTATAGCGCGGATCAGCACCTCCTCCAAGACCAGGACAGGGATTGTACTCGGGACGCCATACTACATGTCTCCGGAGCAGATAGCAGGGAAAAGGGTCGATGGCCGTTCAGACATCTTCTCCCTCGGGGTCGTCCTTTTTGAGATGCTGACCGGCCGAAGGCCCTTCGAGGGCGAAGATATGACCTCCCTTATGTACCAGATTGCAAAGGAACCTTATGGTTCGCCGAGAGACCTTAATCCAGGGATTCCACAGGTTGTTGAAAAGATCATCGATCGGACCCTGCAAAAGGATATGGAGAACCGCTACCAGAGGGCGGGACAGGTGGCCGTGCATCTGAAAAAAGTGATTGCCAAAATCGATGAAATCCAGGCAAAAAAGGGGGGTGCGCCAGACGGGAAGGCTTCCGGCTCCGTAGGGCCTACGGCCCGGAAGGCCGATGTGGCGGGGCCTGCATTGAAATCCATGAGGAGGATCTCTCCAGCCTGATAACCGATCCTGAGGGAGCGTAATATTTACGGGGCATATGAAACTTCGAGTCGTAGGGAAATCTGACGTCGGGTTAAAACGCAAAATCAATGAGGACAAGTTTCTTGTCGCCCCTGAGCTGGGCCTTTACGTCATAGCGGACGGCATGGGCGGCCATAAGGCCGGGGAAGTGGCCAGCGGGATGGTCATAGAGACGATGGCCGATTACTGGCGGAAACTGAGGGCCGGCAAGCCCCCTTCCTTTCTGGCATCCGTACCCGATGACGTATCGGAATATGGAAGGCATCTTGTAAACTCTATCACCCTGGCCAACATCCTCATCCATGAGGCCCAGAAAAAACCCAAATATCGACGGATGGGATCAACCGTCTGCGCGCTGCTCATCGAAAAGAATTGCCTTTGGGCGGCCAATGTGGGAGATAGTGCCATCTATCTCTTTGATCACGGCCGGTTAATCCAGGTCTCCGAGGAACACTCGGTCGTAGGAGAGCAAAAGAGTATGGGCATGACGAGCGTCTTCGCCACGACGAGCCCCTTTCTCAAGAACGTCCTAACCAGGGTGGTGGGGGTTAAAGAGAGCGTCAGGGTCCACATCAATCTAATCCAACCCGAAACGGGCGACCTTCTGCTTATGTGCTCTGACGGCCTCACGAATTACGTTCCCGAAGCCGCCATCAAGGCCGTTCTCGATGATACCGCCATTTCTATTGCCCGGAAGGTGGACGTCTTTATTGAAGAGGCTTACCGGGCGGGAGGAGGCGATAATATCACGGTCATTCTTATGGAGGTGATGAAAGAAAGTAAATGGGATTATATCAAGAGAAAATTTGGGAGAAAATACCGCCAATGACCCATTCCCGATCTTTGACTCGCCTGATCTTTTTTTCTTTCTCAACCCTTACCCTCGCCGCTCGTCAAGCCCTCAAGGTCCACCCCAAGAGATGAACATCCTCGGCATTGACACCTCTTGCGACGATACCTCTGCCGCCGTGGTGGCGGATGGACGAAAGGTCCTGGCCAGTATCGTCAACTCTCAAATAAAGCTCCACCAGCCTCACGGGGGCGTGGTTCCTGAACTCGCCTCCCGGGAACACATCGGAAACATATCATCCGTTGTTGAAGAGGCCCTCACTACCGCGAAGATCGGCATGAGGGAGGTGGACGGCATTGCCGTCACCATAGGCCCCGGGTTGATCGGTTCACTCTTGGTCGGCCTCTATTACGCCAAGGCAATGGCCTATGTCCACCATATCCCTTTTATCGGCATCAACCATCTGGAGGGCCATATCCTCTCTATCTTCCTGGAGGATAGGGTCCCCTCGTTCCCCTTTGTGGTCCTCACCGTTTCCGGGGGACATACGTCTCTTTATCATGTGGAAGACTTCGGTCGTTATCGACTCATGGGCCAGACCCTTGACGACGCGGCAGGGGAGGCCTTTGATAAAGTGGCCAAGATGCTGGGTCTCGGGTACCCTGGCGGGGCGGTTATCGAAAAACTGGCCCTCTCCGGCAACAAGGATAAGGTCCCTTTTCCACGGATATTTTTGGCCCCCGGATCACTCGACTTCAGCTTCAGCGGCCTCAAGACCGCGGTGTCGCTCTACCTTAAGAAATGGAGTGAAAGCGAAGAAGAGCAGGCCCGAGTCGAAAGGGTTGACATTGCGGCCTCATTCCAAGCGGCCGTCATAGAGGTTCTGGTTCAAAAAATCATTGCCGCAAGAGAGCTGACCGGCGTCTCCTCTATGGTGATTGCCGGAGGGGTGGCCTGCAACAAGGCCCTGAGGGGGGGACTGGAAGATGCCGCCACGGGAAAGGGGCTTCGTGTCTACTACCCCAGGCCTGCCTATTGTACCGACAACGGCGCCATGATAGCCGTAGCCGGGTATCACCGGATCATTCACGGCGAACGTGCCGATCTGGACACGGACGTGAGATCGAAGCTCGCGATTGAGAACCTTGTCTCCCATGTCTCGGAGGGCGGCTCAGATCCACCGCCTAGTTCTTGAACCATTTCTTAAATCAGTAGGTTGGGGATCCCCTAAAACCATGCTATTATCGGTCCCGCTCTTACCCCGGTTGCTCCGGCGCGGTTTAGCAATTCTTTTGGATGAGATTGCAATACATCAATGAACTACCAGAGAGAGCTTAAATATATCTACCTCAGATTTCTTCGACTCAGAGGCCATCCTCACGACCTCGCCCTGGGCATGGCCCTCGGCGTATTTGCCGGGATGATGCCCATTCTGCCCTTTCAGACGGCCCTGGCCGTTGCCCTTGCCCTTTTTTTTAAAGGGAGCAAGATCGCAGCGGCCCTGGGCACTTGGGTCAGCAACCCCTTCAACTGGTATTTCCTTTATATCTACTGTTATAAAATCGGCGCATGGATTCTGGGAATCACCGAGAAACACAAGATGTTCCACTCAATCATGACATCTATCCATGAAAGAGAAGGGGCGATGGTCATTCTGGAAAAAATCGCAAGTGCGGGTGGGGCCATGACCGCGGCCTTCCTGGTCGGCGGGCTTATTCTCGGAATCGCCTCCGCCGTGCCCGCCTATTTCATCTTCTTAAGGTTTTTCCGTTGGGTCAAAGCCTGGCGGGATAAGCGGAGGACGCGTAAGCGTTGGCGGATACCACAGACCTAAATAGGGGTCCAAAATTCCGACCCAAGAAAAGACTCGGCCAGCATTTCCTGAAGGATCCGGGCATGATCCACAAGCTCATCACCCTTGCCGGATTCGACAGATCCCACCGCATCCTGGAAATCGGACCCGGCCTCGGCGCCCTCACTTTTCCGCTGGCGGGGTCTGTCCAACACCTGGTGGCGGTTGAGAAGGATGCCAGGGTGGCTGAAATACTGAGACGGCGTCTTACCCGGGCAGGCGTTGACAATGTGACGCTTGTCCAGGGTGACATCCTCAAAGTGGACTTTAGGGAAATGGCGATTCCCTTCGAAAAGGGAATGCACCTCATCGGCAATCTCCCCTTCAATATATCATCACCTCTCCTTGAAAAACTCATCAATAACCGAAGCCTCTTGGTCAAGGCGGTCCTCACCTTTCAACTTGAGCTTGCCAGGAGGCTGGTCGCCTCCCCGGGGAATAAGGAATACGGCGCCATCACCGTCCTGATCCAATATCATGCACGTCTCCGCCCCCTCATGGAGATCCCGAAAGAGGCCTTTCATCCCCGACCAAAGGTAGGCTCCATGGTTTTGGAAATGGATTTCACGAGACCCTATCCAAGAAAGGCATCGGACGAGGGCAACTTCAGAAGGGTGGTCAGGGCCGCCTTCGCCCACAGACGCAAGACCGTCGTCAATTCGCTCCGGGGAGCCCTTCCCTCCTTAAGCGCCGGTAAAATCCTGGAGGCCCTGGAAGCATGCAGGATCGAGCCTGGAGTAAGGGCGGAGGTCCTGGGCATCGATGACTTCCTCTGCTTGAGCGACTCTCTCCCATTCCTTGACAATTCGTCCGCCTAGTGCTAAGGGTAACGATCTTGGATTGCCCGGTCCTGGTCCAAGTCGAACGGATCTGCCGGGCTAACCGGGGTCTTGGGGTTCAACAGGGAACCCAAAGGGGCAATGATGCCCTCATGGAAAGGGGGCGATTCCCTATATAAATGTTGTAGGCTCTTGATATTCCCCTATGCAAAACTACATCGTTATCGAAGGCCCCCTGGGGGTAGGCAAGACCAGCCTGGCCTTGATGCTTGCTGAGAAAATGAACGGCGAGACCCTGCATGAGGATGTGGAGGAGAATCCGTTTCTGGCCAAGTTTTATCAGGAGCCTAAGAAATACGCCTTCCAGACCCAGATCTACTTTCTCCTCAGGCGTTACAATCAGGCATCGCAGTTGGCCCAGTTGGACCTCTTTAACAAAACGACGATAGCCGATTACCTGTTTGATAAAGACAGAATATTTGCACGCATCAATCTGGACGGTGACGAGTTCTGGCTCTACGAACAGCTATTTCAGATACTTAAAAAAAGGATACGCCCCCCGGACCTGGTCATTTTTCTACAGGCAAAGACCGAGGTCTTGATGGAGAGGATCAGAAGACGAAACCGAAAATACGAGAGGACCATCAGTTACAAATACCTCGAAAGGATAAACCAGGCCTTTAACGAGTTCTTTTTTCACTACACCGATTCCCCTCTCCTTGTGGTCAATGCCTCGGAAATCGATTTCGTCCACGTCCCGGAAGACTTCGAAGACCTGGTACACCAGATAAAGGGGATGAAATCGGGGACACAATACTACGTGCCCATGAGCTCAAGGGGGTGAGGGACCGGAAGGTTTACAGGAAAGAGATGGAAATCATCGAATCCGTTCAGAAGGTACAAGAGAGGTGTGAGGGCCTAAGACTTTCCGGTCAGACCCTGGCCCTCGTACCGACCATGGGGTTTTTTCACGAAGGGCACCTGGAATTGATGAGGGTAGCGCGAAGGCACGCGGACAAAGCGATCATCAGTATCTTTGTAAACCCCATCCAGTTTGGACCGAGCGAAGACTTTGCGGCATACCCCCGCGACCTTGAAGGGGACCTGTCAAAGGCCCGGGAGGTCGGGGTCGATATCGCCTTTGTGCCCACGG
>JAZDGZ010000076.1:0-5233 GCA_043806375.1 Pseudomonadota bacterium
GGCGTTATCGTGCTTGCCCCCCTGGCGGGGGTTTTTTATTTCTATATCGGCGCCGTCCCGCTCTTTTATGCCTCTTTCGTCGCCGGCCTCTTGACCATCTCCTCCCTTCTCGTGGTGCGGAAGACCCGAAATCTCGTGCTGGGTGGGAACTATGCCATCCTTATCCTCTGCTCAACCCTTTTCTACATCTCATGGCATACCGGGGCCATCACCTATGAGGGGGTGATCAACCCTTCCTGGACCCTCAATGCGGGACTCATCCTGTTCGCCATATTGTTAATGGGATATTTTTGGGGCACGGTCTGGACGACCGTTGTCTTGTTAGAAAAGGGTCTCGTCGTCTATTTGTATCTTAACCGCTACCCATTTCCCAACCTCATCCCCTACGATATTTCGGCCTATTATCATCTCGGCACCTTCATGGTTGCCCTTTTGATGATCCTTTCCCTCGCCTTCCTGTTTGAAAAGGAAAGGGAGGAGGCCCTGATCCGCGAGCGTGAGAAATCCCAGGCCCTGAGGGAGTCTAAGAGATATATCGACGATGTTTTGGAAAGATCCCCAATCCCAACCTTTATCCTTGACAGGGCCCATCGCGTTGTACAATGGAACCTGGCCTGTGAGACGATGACGGGTGTCTCGGCCAGGGAGATTTTGGGTAACAAAGTGTGGGATGGTTTCAATATTGATGATCGGGGAAGTATGGCGGACATGATCCTTGAGGATGCCGCCTTGATTGAGGAGCATTACGGCGATTTCATCAAGTCCAAGACAAGTAGCGGGTGGTTCGAATTGGAGATGTCATTGCCGGGATTGAAAGAGGGAAAGCGGGTCGCTATCACGGCCGCACCGATATTGGACAATCAAGGAATGCTGAGGGGGGCCATCCAAACCATTCAGGAAATCAAACCGTCTCAAATCGAGAAGGCCAAAGAGGAGGGCGGTCAACTGGGCCCTCTAAGCGAGGCCTTTGTTTCGCCTGTTTACAAGGTTGATTCCGGGGGGACGATCACCTTCTGGAACCATGCATGCGAAGAGCATTTTGGCTATGATTCATCCCAGATAGTCGGCAAGAGTGTCTTCACCTTGCTTTCCAAACGCTACCGACCTGTCTTTAAAGAGGCCGTTGCCAAAACCCTCGGCGGTGAGCCCTCTTCTCAGAAGGCGTTGAAGTACCGGAACAGCGAAGGAAAGGCCGTCTATGTGCTCGCCCGGGCCTTCTCTATCGAGTCGGCGGATGGGGAGAATAGAGAGTGTGCCATCGTGAATACGAATATCACAGCCCTCAGGTTAAGACTGAAGGAGGCGGAGGTCCACGCTGCGGAGAACAACGAGAGACTGAAAAATCTGACCAAGGAGCATGATCTGCTTAAGAAAAATATAGCGAGCATGATTCGCAAAAAGCAGGAACCCTAAAGGGCCCGTCCCGTCATACCCTCCTCTCGCCCCCGCGCTATGTCCCACCATCCCCATCAAAGGCGAGTAAGACGACGGCAATGTTGTCGGCGCCTCCGGCAAGGTTCGCCTTCAAGACCAATGAAACCCCGATCTTATAGAGTGACTTATCCCGGATGCCGCTAACCGTTGCCAACATCTCTTCATTGCTGAGCATGTTGTAGAGGCCATCAGTACACAGCAGAAACAGGTCCTCCGGTAGGATTTTGATGGCGTGGAGATCAATTTTGGGCTTTTCATCAAGGCCTAGAGCCGCGGTCAGGATGTGTCTCCAGGGATGCCTTCTCGCCTCCTCTTGGGTGAGCATGCCGTTTCTTTCCTGTTCTGCTACCACGGAATGATCCCGGGTGACCTGCTCCATTTGCCCCTTTCGAATCCTGTAGAGTCGACTATCTCCCACATTGACAACGGTGAGGTGGTCGTCTTCAACGATCGTAGCGAGAATCGTGGTCCCCATCCCCTTCATGGCGGGATTCTGGCTGGAGGCTTCACGGATACGGCGATTTGCATATATAACGCCAGCCAGTAGGCGGTTCTGCTCAAGAGACAAATTCTTACGTAATCGTATAGGCCATTTTATCTCTTCAGTCCTGGAGCGAAGGATGAACTCCTCAACGGCCTCCACCGCCAGCCGGCTGGCCTCGTCCCCCGAGGCATGACCACCCATCCCGTCCGCAACGAGAAAGAGGCGTTCCTCCTTGTTACACAAGTACCGGTCTTCATTGCGCTCCCGGCACTTGCCCGCATCAGAAAAGCCGAAGAATTTGAATTCCATGTGTTACTCTCTTTTTTTCGGTTGGATGCGGAAGAAAAGGCTAGGAGGACTCTACCATGACCAGTTTCCATTTCTGTCCCATCGGCTGTTGACCTGCAGTCCAAGCTTCGACAGAAGATGATGGAACAAGAACTGCCTGTTTCCCTGGAAATAGCCAAGGTCCTCGTCGTGCTTATGAGGTTTGTAACCTTTTGCCTCGGCTTCTGATAGAGTCATGGTTTGCGCTGTTTTGCCGGCAACACAGATATGATCGAAATGGATGGAATGGTATGATTTATCCTCTTCCGTCACTACAACAACAGCATTTCCCGGAATTTCCTCGTCCACTGTGATGTAAATGGTGAGGAAAAAGCCGATCACTAACAAGCTGATCAGTAATACGACAACGATTTTACCTTTTTTCCGCATCCGCTGAGCGACCTATCATGAGCAAAAAGATTAATCCGCAAAGTTCGGGCCACTGGACTTTTACAACCTTTTGGGCACAAAGTCAAATATTCTCAGTTTCCCGAGGTCAAAAAAAACATTGACTAAGTCTTGCTATTATCATCGATTTTAGGCATGGGAACCTTGAAAAAGTCTATCTTTTCATCCCTGAGCAGCCTTTCTTCTTCTGCCGTCGCCGATCCTCTGATGTTTCTCTTTTCGGTGACGCCATAATGCATCTTCAAGGCCTCTTTAGTGAAGGTCGTCCCAACGTTATCAAAATTCTTGTTGATGTAGTCTACTATTTCCCCGGCCAACCTTCGGTAATCGATGGGGTTCGCATCCCGCCCTTCCTCAAAGCGGGAAGTGGTCTTCAACGCGACAGGGGAGATGATCCTTCTGATCCGTGTATCGCTGCAATAGGGGCAGCTCACCATCTTGTTGGCCTTTTGCTCTTCAAAGGATTCAATATTGTTGAACCATCCTTCAAACACGTGTCCTTCAGAACACTCTAGATCAAAAGCGATCATTGATTATCCTTCTCTTAAGGCATCCTATTTTTCAGCATAGAGCACAGCTAGGATCTTGGTGACCTCGGCGCCGTGGCATTTTACCAGGTGAGGGACGACGGAATCATAATAGATGGCATCTCCAGGGTCGAGGATGTGTATCTCCTCTCCAAGGCGCACCTCCATCTTTCCTTTCAAGACAAAGATAAACTCCTGCCCGTCGTGGGTTGATCTTTCCTCTTCCGTGTCCGCAGGTTCCAGGGTCACCAAAAAGGGCTCCATATGCCTGTCCTTCTTATGGGGGGCGAGAGATTCAAACTCATAGCCGTATCGCTTTCCCTTTTTCGAATCATACCGGGAGACTACCTTCCGGTCACCCCGTCGGACGATCGTATAGGCCCTTTCTTCATCTCCGGAGATGAAATAGCCCATTTTCATCTCCAGGGCCTTTGCGAGCTTGATAACCATTCCCAGGGGTGGGGCGATCTCACCCTCTTCGATTTGCGAAAGGACCTCCATAGTGATGCCGGTCCTTTGGCAGATGTCCTCAAGGCTCAGACCGCGTGTTTCGCGCACGCTCTTGACCCTTTCGCCAACCTTGACGATGAAGTCCTCTTTCGGTGTTTCTGCGCCTATGCTGTCTATGAAAGCTTTCTCTTCGTCCCTGCTGGCGAACTGACTTAAATCTTTCAAGAAATCGTCGTAGCTATGGATCGAGTTTGTTCCCCTTTTTTTTTCCATTTGGATCGGGTCCCGTTGCCTGTTGATGATGACTCATAAGGCCGCCAGAAGATCCTTAGAGGTGCCGGGGGGCTCGGAGCTATGAGAATTTGATCCGCCGTTCTTCTATCTGGCCCATCAAGAGCGTCCAAATCCTTAATTACCATATTATTTTACCATAGGTCAAGCTATGGTGGCAATTCCAGAATCCCCTTACTGCGACTCAGACACTGGAATATTGATTAGTAGCTGCGACACATATTCACCGCAGAGTCGCAAAGAACGCAGAGATAGTTTTTTGCCTTCCGCTGAGAGGGCGGAAGGCAAAAAGAAACCTTGTCATTATAAGAGCAGATGACATGACTTGTTTGTCCGTCCTCGGCAGGAGCGCTGCTGCGGAGGATGGGTAGATTAACGCTTGATTTTTCTGTTGCCCGCAAGGTTGAACTTTGTTTCACTTGCCGTCCTCTCAACGGCAAGTGAAACAAAGACATCTCTCAGCGTCCTCAGCGTCTCGGCGGTGAAATAGATATAGCGTCAACCAGTTACAGATTTAGTGTCTGAACCACAGTGATTATGACCCCTCGAAGGCCGACAGGAAGATGATGATCATCGTCCCGACTCCGGGCTGACTTTGGACCCTCACTTCTCCCATATGGGACTCGATGATATTGTGAACTATGGCGAGACCCAACCCTGTTCCGGATTGCCTTGTCGTAAAGTAAGGGTCGAATATCTGGTCCAGGTCTTTTTTCCCGATCCCCACGCCGGTGTCCGAGACTATGATTTTCACCCTTTTCGGGTCGGAATCCATCCCAAGGACCACGGACAGGGTGCCTCCCTTTTCCATGGCTTCTATAGCGTTCAGGTAGAGGTTCAGCAGGACCTGGTTGATCCTGTCAGCGTCGAGAGGGATCTTATCTACGAGGGGTGAGAGATCCTTCCGGATGGTAATATCTTTTTCCCGGGCTTGCCTCTCGACCATTCGCAGGGAATGGTGAATCAGGGTGTGAAGGGAGGTCGGCTTTTTTTCAATGGCAACAGGACGGGCAAATTCCAGAAGCTGGCCGATGACCCTGTTCAACCGATCCACTTCCTGGATCATGATTTCGGCCGTCTTCTGGTCCTCGGGGTTGTCCCTGTATCTTTCCTTGAAATAGGTGGCGAAACCCTTGATGGAACTGAGGGGGTTGCGTATCTCGTGGGCGACACCGGCTGCAAGTCTTCCCAGCGATGCGAGACGGCGACTTTTTTCTATTTCTCTCTTGAGATTTTGAACCTCGGTCAGGTCTCTGAAAAGGACGATAGTTCCCCAACCGGAGCCGCCTTCTCCTGAGAGGGATGAGACGCT
>JAZDGZ010000077.1:0-3940 GCA_043806375.1 Pseudomonadota bacterium
TTCACTTCCCTTAATTGGGACTTCTGATGCCCACTTTCTGTGGCAGATTGGAACCACCTACTCCCTGATAGAGGCTGAGAAGGATCTTGAGGCGGTTATTGCCGCTATAAAAGAAGGAAAGGTGGAGGTGGTAACGGGGCCGCTTTCCCTCACCAGGGCGAGCAGAATAGGCCTGATGTTGCTGTTTCGCATGATGAGGGGAGTGGGTGGGGGGTCAGATCTTTCATTTTGACAAATTGTTAATTACAACGGTATTTTGAGAGGATTTTGTGAGAGGGGTCAGATCTTTCATTTTGACAAATCACCTCACTGGACACAGGTGGCGGAGGATAATTGAAAAGTTGAAAGAAATAGGATACACTGCTAAGACATTATATGAAGGTTAGGGCTGGGGGATGTCCATGGATATAGCCTATTCAGTGAATGGCATTCCGATACGGTTAACTCACGAAAGATGGTATCATATCATAGAAAACCATGATGAGTTGGCGAGCTATTTTTTTGATGTTCTGGATGCTGTTGAAAACCCTGAGTTGGTGATTAGAGGAAATCAGGGCACGTTGAAAGCAGCCAGGAACGTTGGGAAAAGAAAATGGCTTATCGTTGTCTACAGGGAGATTTCAAAGGCGGAGGGTTTTGTCATCACCGCCTATTTCCTGGACACCAAGCCTAAAGGAGAGATTGTATGGCGACTGCATTAAGAAGTGAGGAAATAGTCAAGGCGTGTATAGGCCTTTCGTCAGAAATCATGAAGATTTCGATAAAACATATGTGGGTGGATTATGACAAGGAAGCTGATGTGTTGTATGTCAGTTTCAGGAAGCCTCAGAGGTCAAAGAAAACAGTTGAACTGAATGATGACATTCTGGTCCGAAAAGATGGCAAAGAGATAGTCGGCATAACCATTCTTAATGCTAGCACGAAGGCGAGGGAAAGGGACTGATTTTGAAGATTTCTGCCTTGAGCACTTTTCGGTAAAATGGTTGCGGCCGGATCGGGAACAGGTGTGGCCGGTATGGCCTCCGGCTCGACTCCGTCCCGTAGGGGGACTACCCTCCGGCCTGTAAGCGGCCCCGGAGGGTAGAGCCTACAGCTCGGGGAGGCTGGAAGGGAGGGGTCAGGTCTACACTCTTGACAAAAGGCCGCGGGGAAAAGCGGTCATGAAATTATAACTTTCTCTCAACAGGGTGCCCGGTGGACTAAGTGCCACGCACTTTATTCATCTTCGGTTTTGAGCTTTGCTCCCTTCGACTCAATGACCCTACGACGCATAGACCTAAAGACCGATTTTACCGATTTCCGCTCAAGGTTTACCCGCCTCCGGAGGGCTTGCCCGCCTTCAGTGTGGTGGGCCATTTTCGGTAACCTAACATCCCTCCTTTACCCATTTCGGCTCAAGGTTTACCCGCCTCCGGAGGGCTTGCCCGCCTCTGGCGTGGTTTACCCGCCTCTGGCGTGGTTTACCCGCCTCTGGCGTGGTTTACCCGCCTCTGGCGTGGTTTACCCGCCGTTAATGTGGCGGGCTGTTTTGGGTAAACTAAGCCAGGAGGGATATGCCTATGATTTACTGACTTTTAAAGTGAGATGCTCTTTTTTGAATCTCTTGAGATCCAACACATCAAAGGTATATGCCCGGCCTGCCTTACAGGCCGCTAAGTGGCCCTTTTTGACCCACCTCCTCAGGGTTACCGCTGATATGCCGAGGTATTCTGAAGCCTGCCTTAGATTAAACGGTTTTCCTGCAATGTCGTCCTGCCATTCCTTTAGGTTTAGAATTTCAGGAGAATCGCGATGGGCGCCCATTATCCCATACTGCATAATGTGGCGGGCCAATCTTTCCTTTTCTTCCTTTGGAAGAAGGTAAATTTCATGGATCACTTTCTGTGCTGTCAACATTTTTACCCCCCGGTTTCTTTTAGATATTTTTTGAGATCCCTGTAGAAATTTTCATGAGGACCAGCCTGGTACAGTACAAGTGAGTCATTTTCAACTTTATAAGCCATCAAGGTCAATTGTCGGCCCATGGTGAATTTGTATACCTGAATGCCCTCCAAGTCGCCTTTTTTGGGTTCACCGACTTCCGTGTTGGTTAGAACATCTTCCACGGCATCCAGAACAACCTGTTGAAAGTGTCGTGGAAGCCTCTTTACATATTTCTTGAACCGTGTCATCTGAAAGACTTTCATGGCAAATTCTTATCATAACTTATCATAACTTGTCATATCTTGTCAATGGTGCATTTTCACTCTGATGCCGATAGTGGGAGTCGGAAGAGGGGGGACGTCCGTAAATAAGTAACTAACCCTGCCAGGAAGCGGAGGACAGAAGACACCCCAGTTGAACACCCTCATAGGGAACCCGGTTCAACGGGGCAGGGTGGTCGGAGATCAGAGAAAAGATGACGACTGACAAAAGACAATGCGCATGAAACATAGAAAGAAAAAGAATGATCTCTCGCCCGTCCCACGAGAAGTGAGACTAGAGCGCGCAGAGTCGCGGAGAGCAGCAGAAGCCAGGGCAGAGATCAGGATTAAGAATTATGGGATTAGCGATTAGAGGAAAGGTGAAAATAGCGAGAAAAGGCACAGAAGTTATTGGTTGCTGGTTATTAGATGCAGGTAAAAGCGCAGCAATCGAGAGGCAGAGGTCCCTAATGAAATGGTGCTCGTGCCTCCAGTTGAATAATCTCTGGATTCAACCGGGTAAGAATTTTGCGGCGTAAACAAAAGCGAAAAACGTGCAAAGAAAGAAGATGACTGGGAATGAATAGAGGGCTTGCGAGAGGATCGGATGATGGATTCCATTACGATTAGAAGGCTCGCTGTTCAGGGTAAGTACGAGTATTCAAGGCATGCTGAAAGAGAACGTCAAATCGACATGATCTTTACTTATGAGTTGGAGGATGCCTTAACAGAATGTGACATTATCGAATCCTATCCTGATGATCCGAGAGGGCCAAGCTGCCTGGTTTTGGGTTTCAGCGGGCAAAGGCCCATACACGCGGTTTGCACGATCAGAACGAATTCCGATGAGTTGCTGCTCATAACGGTCTATGATCCTTCCATGCGGCCCTATAGGTGGAAGGAAGGTTTCAGGGAAAGGAGATGATTCAAATGGAAAGAATCTATCACAAATGTCATTTCTGCGGCGGAGATGTCAAAGAGAGGACAATGAAGGTCGACTACCGCTGGGGAGAAGATATCCTTGCCGTTTTTGAAAATGTGCCTACTGGGGTCTGCGAGGTCTGTGGGGAGCAATACCTGAAGGCAGAGATCGTTAAAGAGATGGATCGGCTTGCGCAATCAAAGGTGAAGCCGAAAAAGATCATTCAAGTCCCGGTTATGGACCTTGCCGCAAATGTATAGCCAGCCTCGGAATGAGGCACGTTGCAACCTTTGATACCTTTCTGAGAGCTGGAGAAAGTCACACGTTGTGGGAACATGGGTGGGGTCAGATCTTTCATTTTGACAAATCAGCTTAATTATCTCTCGCAGAGCCCGCAGAGAGCACCAGAAGGCAGGGCAGAGATCAGGATTAAGGATTATGGGATTAGGGAATATGGGAAGACAGGAAAGAAGGTGCCAGGCCTTGACAATTGACCATTCAACCAAGGAGAAGAGATTATGTTGAGTGCAAAAGGAAGATACGGAATGGGATGGCTTCCTGATTATCCTGATTTCAGGGATTATACAGAGGGGCATGAAGAGGTTAGTAGGGTTATCGCACCGACAGGCATTTCAAAAAAGACATGAAAATGAAAGGCGATACAGGCGCATACTTACGGACGACAATGGGTGCAATGGTCCTTTTCGGAGTGCCTCCTGAGGATTATTGGCCTTATGCTGATGAAGAAAAGAAGTTTGATAAAGAGCCGCCTGCATTTTGTTATGCATTTGCACAGAATTATCAGGCCATCAAGTATTACAGACACGACCCCCCT
>JAZDGZ010000078.1:0-2107 GCA_043806375.1 Pseudomonadota bacterium
AGAACTTCTGAAGATCGGACTCCTCTGGCTTAGGGACCTGAGGAGCAATGAGGGGCCTCGGGTGTCGGTCGATACGCCCCACAAGCTCATGCGCACCCTGGAGGTCTACAATATTCTGACCTGCGACGAGATGATCATCCACGCCTCCTTGGCAAGGAAGGCGAGCAGCCAGAATCTGGGCTTCTTTCGGCTCGACTTCCCGAAACAGGATTCTCCCGAGTGGCACAAGTGGGTCACCATAAAAAACGTGGAGGGAGAGGTTCAGGCGGGAGAACTCCCCATCGATTTCTGGAAGCCCATGGCGGAGAACTACGAGAGACACCGGTAGTTATCTTGATTCAGCCATTCTTAATACACGAGAAGACCTCCATGGTTCGACATGCCCTTGTTCTTATCGCCCGGAAGGTTCAAGGCCAAGGGCGCAGGGCGGCCCTGAGAGAAGGTCACTTTTCCCTGCGAGTAGAGTCCGTAAGGCCCCAAAGCAATCTCTGTCAGGTTCACCTGGCGGCGGTGGTCCAGAGAGGAGACAACCATGGCTGATAAGAAGATATACGCCCTTCCCAACTGGTGCACACCCAGCATGCCGGTCATATTCGATCCGGATATCTGCAATGGGTGCAATCAGTGCGTGGAGGTCTGCCAGGTGGATGTGCTGATTCCAAACCCTGAAAAGGGGAAACCACCCATCGTCCTCTATCCGGAGGAGTGTTGGTACGCCGGGTGCTGTGAGGGGGCCTGTCCCAGACCGGGGGCGATCAGGCTCCACATCCCCCTGACCCAACGCGTCCGATGGAAACGTAAAGAGACGGGCGAGCACTTCAGGTTATAAGGATCGGACAAAGGTCAAAGATCTTTCGGGCAATGTCTTGGCCCATAGTACCCGCCTGAGAAGAGAGTAACCTTTGCGGGAGCAAGGCGTGTAGGGGAGAGAGGCTTTGGTCGAAACTTCATTTCGGCGTGGGAAACCACGTCCTCTGGGCGTGGTCATGTTTCAATGGCTATGCCGTGTCAGGCGGGTTCACCGTCAAATCCGAAATTCGAATATCGAAATCCGAAACAAGTCCGAAGCCCGAATGTCCCAATGACAGAAACAACCTGCTCCCATGGCGCTTATGAACCGGAAAGATGCGCCACACGGTTTGGGTCCTTTGGATTTTGGTCATTCGATATTGTTTCGAGTTTCGGATTTCGTGCTTCGAATTTGTGAACTCAAAGCAGAAACGCCCTACGCACCCCTACGAGGTGCTTCCTGAAAGCCCCGTCCTTAGGGCGGGGATTCTTTACTGTTCGGTCTCTGCCTCGATAAGGTCGGAGACGTTTATCTCCAGCATCTTTAAGCTGGCCAGGACTCGCGAGATATTCCTGTAGAGGGCGGGAAAGCGGTCTCCCATTATTTTGAGTTCTTCTGCGGTCCCTTTCAAAGACCGAATCTTCCGGTCCATTTCATTCAAATCCATTTGCTGTCCCATATGAACTCCCAGCGTCTGATGTGCCTTGCACCTTTTCCAAACATCACCACGAAAGCACGAAAGAGACAAAAGCACGAAGAGGTCCCCTTTTTTGTTTTCGCGTTTTCCGGTTTTCGTGGTTAGCTCTTGCCTTGCACCCTGCGCCCCCGCTGTTGGCGGGATCTTCGACTTGCGCCTTGTCCCTTTTTTCAGTGCCCCTTTCGCAAATCCTTGAAGCGTTTTGCCTTGACGTCGTACCTTGGCAGTGTCCCGTAATCGTGGAACTCCAGGAGATAGCCCAGGTTGGTTTTGAGTCTTAACTGATCCTTCAGTTGGGCCTCTATGCGCTTGCGGTCCCCTTCACGGCCCTTCACAATCTCGATCTTGAGGGTGATTCGATCAATATCACCCACCTTGTCAACCACGACTTCAAACTCATCCCCCAGACCCTCGACGCCTCTGACCGCCTCCTCGATCGCAGAGGGGGAGAGGAGGACCCCTTTGACCTTGGTGATATCATCAACCCTTCCAATAACCCCTCCCTTGATCAACCTGAAGGTCCTCCCGCAGGGGCAGGGTTCGGAATCCCACTCGATGATGTCCTTGGAGTCGAAGCGGACGCAGGGCTGAGCCATGCGGTCGAGGGCCGTGATGATCAT
>JAZDGZ010000079.1:0-8180 GCA_043806375.1 Pseudomonadota bacterium
TTCCTCATAGCAATTACCTAAATTTCATACCTAGAAAAGAGATCTCCGAATCGGTGGCCCATGCCTCCTGCGTGCTTGCTGAGCACCTGGACGCCTCTGCCATCATCGCCACCACCCAGTCCGGCCTCACGGCGAGGCATATCTCCCGCTTCAGGCCGGCCCGGCCTATTCTTGCCTTGTCCCCTAACAGGACGACGATCCGCAGACTCTCGCTTTTTTGGGGGTGCATCCCCTATCTTGTTCCGGATCCCAAGGATACGGACCATATGATTGAAAATGCAGCCTGGTCCTCCATGCAGACTGGTCATGTCTCTAAAGGGGATTTGGTCGTTATTACCTCAGGTCACCCGGTCGGCGTCGCCGGCTCCACCAACATGGTGCGGGTCAAGAGGCTGTAGATAATGGGATGGTTAACGCTTCCCTTTTGTGATACACAGAGGCCTTAGATTTCTGAGAGGTAATGGAAATGGATGAGACAGTGAAATTGATTGTTGACGGAAAGACCTATGAATTGCCCCTGGTCGTCGGCAGTGAAGGGGAAAGGGCCATCGATATCTCCCGGCTTCGGCAGGAGACCGGGCTCATTGCCCTCGACCCCGGCTATGCCAATACGGGGAGCTGCAAGAGCAGCATCACCTTTATGGACGGCGAGAAGGGGATCCTCCGTTACTGGGGAATCCCGGTGGAGCAACTGGCCGAGCATTCTACTTTTGTTGAGACGGCATACCTGCTGATCAATGGAAAGCTCCCCAGGCGAAACGAACTGAACCGCTTCTCTGTGATGCTTAATGACCACTCCCTTGTCCACGAGGATATGAGGGAGTTTTTTGAGAGCTTCCCCCGAAGGGCTCATCCCATGGGGATCCTTTCCTCCATGGTCAATGCCATGCGCGCTTTCTACCCCGAGCTCCCCGAGATGTCGGAGGAGGAGGAGATCAATCTGACCTTTGCCAGGCTCATTTCCAAGGTGAGGACCATGGCAGCCATGTCCTATAAGATCTCCAGGGGCCACAGGGTCGTTTACCCGAGGCATGACCTGACGTACCCGGCCAATTTCTTGAACATGATGTTTGATTCTCCTGTAAGGCCCTATCGAATCGATCAGGATCTTGTGGACGCCCTGAATGTGTTTTGGATCCTTCACGCCGATCACGAGCAGAACTGCTCGACCGCCGCGGTTCGCCTTGTGGGAAGTGCGAGGGTGAACATTTACGCAGCCGTTTCAGCAGGCATATGCGCCCTATGGGGTCCCTTGCACGGTGGCGCCAATCAGGCCGTCATAGAGATGCTCACCCATATTCAGGAGAACGGTGGGGACGCGGCTCCTTTCATCGCAAGGGCCAAGGACAAGAAGGATCCCTTCAGACTCATGGGCTTTGGTCACAGGGTTTACAAGACCTATGATCCCAGGGCGCGCATCATGAAAAAGATATGCGACAAGGTCCTGAGCAAGCTGCAGCTGCACGATCCCCTTCTGGACATAGCCAAGGGGCTGGAAGAGGTCGCCATGAAGGACCCCTACTTCATCGACCACCATCTCTACCCCAACCTTGACTTCTACAGCGGTATTCTCTTAAGGGCCATTGGCATTCCACTCAATATGTTCACGGTCATGTTCGCCATAGGCCGCTTGCCGGGATGGATCAGCCAGTGGAAAGAGAGCATGGATGACCCTGACTGGAAGCTTCACCGCCCTCGACAGATTTACACGGGTCTCAATGAAAAGCAGTACATCCCCATAGACCAAAGGGGTTAAAGAGAAAAAGGATGCCATGGACGCTGAAATCTTTGCCAAGATGGACACCCCTGACCTCCGCAAATACATTGAGTTTTTGCTCTGGCACTACCGGGTCATCGATGCCTTCTGGTTCATTTACGTAGGCGAGCGTTTTGACCAGGCCACGGCAGAGCGTATCAATGAGAAGGTGTGGGGCCGCGTCGCGGGCATGGCGGCCAGGGACCTCCTGCCCAGATTCGGGATCAAAGAAAAAGGTCTCAAAGGTTTTGTGGAGGCCATAAGGTACTTCCCATGGTGCATCCTCGTCGGTTATCAGATAGAGGAGTCCGAGGATGAGGTCATCATCTCCGTGCCCTCATGCCCTACCCAGGAGGCCAGGCAGAGGCGTGGCCTGGACGAGTTTGTGTGCAAGGAAATGCACCGGGGCGAATTTGACGGTTTTGCCAAGGTTATCGATGACCGCATTCGGGTGGAATGCCTTTTTGCACCGCCCGATCCGCATCCAAAGGATATGTTCTGCAAATGGCGTTTCTATCTTGCCGACAGTGCCGGCTAGGCCCGCCTGCATCTCCTGAAGATTAATGAAGGTGATGAAAAGCACCCCATCCATAGACAGGGAAAGACTTGATCTCCTCTATTCACTCTATAATCACCGCGACTTTGTCCATCCGGATCCCCTTGAGTTCCTCTATGACTTCCCCGATCTTCAAGATCGAGAGATCGTCGCCCTTATCGCCTCATCTCTGGCGTATGGAAGGGTCGCCCAGATTCTGAAAACCGTTTCGTCGGTCCTTGAAAGGATGGGACCATCGCCCTATCTCTTCCTCAGAAATACCCCTTTGAATGGTATCCTTTCCTCTTTCTCGGATTTCAGGCATCGCTTTACAACCGGAGAGGAGCTTTCGTCCATGCTTTGGGGCGCAAGGCGCGCGATAGAACGGTATGGTTCCCTTCATCAATGCTTTTTGGCCGGCTATCGCGATCAGGACGAGACTGTTTTGCCTGCCCTGTCGACCTTTGTGAGGGCGTTGGATTTTAAGACCCTCGGTCACCGGCGCGGCTTTATGCCTTCTCCTGATCGAGGGAGTGCCTGCAAGAGGCTCAACCTTTTCATGAGATGGATGGTGAGAGACGATGAGGTCGATCCTGGAGGATGGCATTTGGTCCCGATTTCCAAATTGGTCGTCCCTCTGGATACCCATATGCATAGAATCGGCCTCATGTTAAATCTAACCGGACGCAAGCAGGCTGATATGCGTGCGGCCATGGAGATTACCGTCGCATTCAGGAGCATGGCGCCGGAGGACCCTGTTCGATACGATTTTGTATTGACCCGTTTTGGAATTCGGAATGACCTGGACCGGGCAACCTTTCTCAAGCTTTGCGACGCTCCAAGATGAGGCCGCCATACCATAATCCCTGATCAAGGTTTGTGCCACAACCCGCCAACATCAGCAAGGAGGGGATCCAGATGAAGGTTTTCATGACCGGGGGAACAGGCTTTGTGGGAACCAACCTCATAAAAAAACTCACCCAAGCGGGTCACAAAGTGACGCTTTTGGGGCGCGCCATGAAAAAGGACCAAACCTTGCCGCCGGGGGCCTCCTTTCTTGAGGGGAACCCGACACAGGCTGGCCCCTGGCAGGAAAGCGTGCCTGACCACGAGGCCTTTATTAACTTGGCAGGAGCCCCTATTTTCCAGCGCTGGACCAAGTCAGCAAGGCAGATCATCAGAAATAGCCGCATCCTCACAACCCAAAACCTGGTTACGGCCCTTTCAGCCCGCAAAGGGAGAGAAACCATTTTTCTGAGCACATCGGCTATCGGGTATTACGGGTTTCATGGAGATGAGGACCTTGATGAAAAGACCCCCTCAGGGGAAGGCTTTCTTGCTTCGGTGACTCGAGAATGGGAAGCCTCTGCCCTTCAGGCCGGGCAATTCGGAATAGAGGTTTCACTCCTGCGCTTTGGGGTCGTCCTGGGCAGGCAGGGAGGGGCGTTGCACAAAATGATCCCATTATTCAAGTGGCGCCTGGGCAGCCCCTTGGGGGGCGGGCAACAATGGTTTTCATGGATTCACGAGGAGGATCTGGCCGGCATCTTCCTGCATCTTCTCGATCAGAGGCGCCTCCCCGGCCCAATCAATTGCACCGCGCCCTATCCGGTTCGAAATCTTGAAATGACGAAGATATTGGCGAAAGTGTTGGGGAAGCCGGCGTTTATGCCCGCCGTGCCCGCCTTTATGATCAACCGCATCTTGGGTGAATTCGGATCTGTCTTCCTAAAGGGGCAGAAGGTGCTGCCGAAAAAACTCCTCGAAGCCGGTTTCTCTTTCAGATTCCCGGAAATCGGAGGCGCCTTGCAAGATCTCCTGGGCTAAGGCACAGTCTCTCAGAAGTAGCCTCCTGATCCAATCACCAGTGAGGCTGGTTCCCCACCCGCTTGCCCATAACCTCCAAGGTATCACTCACGACCACGAAGGCATTCGGGTCCATGGCCCGAACCAACGTCTTAAGCCGAGACAGTTCTCTAAAGGTAATGACCGTATAGAGGATGTGCTGCTCCTGCCCCGAAAATGCCCCCTGACCTTCAATGATCGTGACCCCCCTCTGAATATCTTCCATGATCTTCTGAGAAATCCCCTGCCACTGGGGGGAGATGATATAAACGGCCTTTCGTTGGCTGAGGCCGGTGACCACCAAGTTTACCATATAGGAGGTAATATAGAGGTATATCATCGTGTAAAGGGCCTTTTCCAGGGGAAGAAGGAGGGCTGCCGCCCCCAGAATAATAGAATTGAAGGCCAGGATGGTCGTTCCCAGGCGGACCGAAAAGAGCTTGAGGAGGATCACGGAAAGGATGTCCGTGCCGCCGGCCGAGCCCAAAGATTTCAGGATGATCCCCGACCCGATCCCGACGATGATGCCTGCCAGAAGGGCGCTAAGGAGTTGATCGTAGACAGGCAGGGTCACATGGATGCCCTGGATGGCGGCTGAAAATATCAACATGCCCGCCACGCTATAAATGAAAAAGCGTTTCCCTACATATTTCCAGCCAAAGGCATAGTTAGGCAGATTCAGGAGAAAATAGATGCCCCCCAGGGGGAGCGATGGTGAGAGGTAATGAAGGATGAGTGCCAGGCCGGTGAATCCGCCGCTCAGAAACTGCCGTGGAATGAGGATGCCGTTTATGGCTACCGCACAAAGGGCACTGCCTAAACCTATGAGACCCAGGTTCCAAAAGACCTGGGGCAAAGACCTGATCACTGATTTTATAAAATCCACCGTTCCAAGAGGCCCTTGTGCCAAGCCGGCCTATGCCAGGGGTTTGTCCTTCACGGGTTTAGGAGTCGGGGGTTTATACGGGATACGATACATGACATGAATGTCACCTGTGTTCATGTCGAAGAACTCATAACGCTCTGTTCTGCCGCCCTCGAAGGGCATGAACTCCCCGACCCCCTTGTCTTTGATGACCGTGAAGAGTTCAGTCTCCTCGGGTTCGTAAAAAAACTCATCATCGGAAAAATCATCACCAGGGATGCTATAAGCAACAACGCAATAATGGATATCGTCTTCTGCTCTTTCTTCCCTAATGCTCCCTATGAGAGATTGGTAGGATATTCCCATCCTAAGATTTTCTTCGATCAATCTGGCCTCTTTCCAGGCCTTTAAACTAATAACTTTAGATTTGGTTCCTTCTCCCATGGACTCTCTCCCCAGTCTTCCGCTATAAGAGGGCCTTTCTGAGCCCCCATCGAAATTCACGCTTGCCTGTCCCACCCACCATCCGTTCAACTGCACCGTTTTATAGGCATCAGACCCCGGACATCTCAACTCCACCCTTGGTCCTTTGCAATCCGCAAATGCCTTTCAGGGGACAGTAAGCTATGGGCTTCGTCGTCGCCCACCATAAGAAATGAAGCCACCTCCCCTGGCAGCATATCCGGCAGAGGATGAAGACGGGCCCCTGCTGTATACTTCGTTTTGGGTATCCAGGTCAAGAGATATTGACTTACGATCCCTTTGCCTAAGGGCGGCGGTCATGTGACCGGGGATTTCCTCGCCCCATTGCGAAAAGAAAGCCTTTCCCGGGCAGCCGGCATCTCCGCATTTTCTTATTGATATTGTTCTAAATGTTCTGTAATTATGTTAAGGTTAAAAATCACCAGTACCTGACATGGCATTGGGATGGACGGCGCAATAAAAGGGCTCGATACAACTCGAGTTTTTCTAAGCCATCAGTCTTGATATCCTTTACAAGGCGGGGACCTCCATGTTTTTCCACTCCCTCTTTGGGAAGCTCTCACATGATCTGGCCATTGATCTCGGGACATCCAATACCCTGATATACGTCAAGGGGAAGGGAATTGTCCTGAACGAGCCATCTGTAGTGGCTATCCGAAAGGATGAAAACGGGGCTTACAAGGTTTTGACCGTCGGCAAAGAAGCAAAAATGATGCTTGGCAGGACCCCGGAAAAAATCGAGGCCATCCGCCCCATGATGGGTGGGGTAATAGCTGACTTTGAGATTACGGAGGAAATGCTTCGTCACTTCATAAAAAAGGTTCATCCCCGCCGGACGCTGATCAGGCCGAGGATCATCGTCTCCGTGCCCATTGGGATCACGCCCGTGGAAAAGAAGGCCATACTCGAGTGCGCCAGGTCCGCAGGGGCCAGTGAAGTCTACCTTATCGAGGAACCGATGGCGGCTGCCATCGGAGCGGGACTGCCCATCACCGAGCCGACAGGCAACATGGTCGTGGACATCGGAGGAGGCACCACAGAGGTCGCGGTTATTTCCCTGGGTGGTATCGTCTACAGCAAATCAGTCAGGGTCGGCGGGGACAAGATGGATGAAGCCATAGTGCAGTACATCAATAGAAATTACAATTTCCTGATAGGGTTGGGAACTGCCGAAATCATAAAGATTTCCGTAGGAAACGCCTTTCCGGGAGAAAAAATCGAGACTATTGGGGTGAGAGGGCGAGATCTGGTCACCGGAATCCCCAAAATACTGACCATAGACTCAGAAGAAGTAAGGGAGATGATTTTCGAAGAGGTGAACACGATTGTCCAGACCGTTCGGAGCGTCTTGGAGCAGATGCCCCCTGAGCTTTCGGCCGACATTCTGGACAGGGGAATCGTCCTGACCGGAGGTGGTTCTCTCCTTAAGAATCTAGACAGATTACTGCGAGAAGAGACAAAGGTTCCCATTACCGTCACGAAGGATCCCCTCTATACCGTGGCCATGGGTGCCGGAAAAGCCTTGGATAACATCTCCATCCTGAAGGAGGTGATGGTTCAGTGAGGAATCGGACCATCGGAAAAACCCCCGGACCATTTTGCCTATGATCAATCCATGAATGAGCCCCGATGAGACCAAGAACACGGTTATAACCTCCTGAAAAAATCAATATTCTCAACAGGTTCAAGCCCCCTGAGTCTCCTTCAAAAACCTTTGGAAAAGGCCCCATGCTGATGAAATAGTATGTTTTTTGGTGACCCTCTAATACCAATGTATGAGACCCACTTCGGTCGAAAATACGAAGGAAATTCAATCTTTTTACCGATTGTAAAGGTTCGAAAGATTTTATAAGAATTAGGAAATCAACCGGGTGCAATTCTTCGAAGAGGATTTATCTTTTACGGCAAAGGTAGTTTTCTAAATGACATGTCTAGAGAAATATATCGGATCTAAGAAACTGACCATTGTTCTGGTCCCCGACGCCACAGGCAACATCAGACAGTTCAGACTCTCTAACTTTCTGCTTATCCTTCTTGTCTGCCTGATGGTGACCTCTGGATTTTTTCTTACGTGGCTCGTTCTGGAGCATCAATGGGTAAGAGGGCGTAATCATCGGTTGATTCAGGTTCAAAAGGAAAACAGGGAACACCATAGAGAGTTTCTGCGTATGGCCGGCAGGATAGCTAAAATAAGTCAAGAGACGGATGACCTCAAATCTTACTATGGCGAAGTGAAGGCCACTCTGGACCGAGTGGCCGGCGATCGTCATGCCCAGCCTGCGGGCATGGGAGGTTCAGACCCCGGCCTGTTTCAAGCGGATTTCCCGGCCACAAGAACTAAGACGCAACGGGAACTTGTCCGGTATATGCATCGTTCACTGGATAACCTCAGGGAAGAACTCGACGCAACAAAGCTCACGGCCCTGGAGGTGGCTCAATTTCTGTGGCATAACTCGTGGGAGGAGGCGCAAGAGTCTATTCCAGTTCCAGCCGTCTTGGACGTGCATGACGAAGCAAGCATTCGGGAACAGCTCAAGGCCGTGGCTATCGAGTTGGGTTTAGAGCCGAATCTGGCACTCGGCATGGCCAAGGTGGAGTCTGGCTACAATCCCAAATCCGTCTCTCCAAAGGGGGCTGTCGGCGTTCTTCAGGTGATGCCTCGATTTGCGTTACATGAGTTCAACGTGACCCGCCAG
>JAZDGZ010000080.1:0-3106 GCA_043806375.1 Pseudomonadota bacterium
TGGGCGATTCCCCTGCCGGGACCTATGTCCCGCTGGCAGAGGCCATCAGGGACAAGGTGGATGCCTTTATCGTGGGCGTGGGGCGAATCAATACCCTCGAGGCGGCTGAGCAAATGCTCGCAAGGGGCAAGATTGACCTTGTCGGGATCGGAAGGCAATTGATCGCAGATCCCCACTGGGTGAACAAGGTCTCAGAGGGGAGAAGCAAAGACATCATCCCCTGCCTGAGCTGCAATAATTGCGTGGATGCGGTGACTGTCGGAAGATCCGCGGTCCGGTGCGCGGTCAATCCCTTTACGGCCAAGGAATTCGAGCTGCCCCTCAAGCCGGCCGAAAAGCCCAAGAAGGTCTTTGTGATCGGTGGTGGGCCGGCCGGCATGACGGCCGCGACGACAGCCGCAGCCAGGGGGCACCAGGTCACGCTCCTTGAGAAGGAGGCCCGGTTGGGCGGCCAGCTCAAGGTTGCCGGCATCCCGCCCCATAAGAAGGAGATCCATTGGCTGAATGATTACCTGGTGCGACAGGTGGAGCAAAGCAACGTCACGATCAGGCTTAATGAAGAGGTGAAGGCAGAACTCATTGAGAAAGAAAAGCCGGATGCGGTCGTCGTAAGCACCGGTCTGACGTATTTTGTCCCTGATATCCCGGGCATAGATCGTGATAACGTAGTCCTGGCGGAAGATGTGCTTCACTGGCGAAGAGAAGTGGGGCAGAAGGTGGTCATCATAGGCGGCGAGCTCGTGGGCTGTGAGACGGCCGACTTCTTGGGTGAAAAAGGAAGAAGTGTGACCGTGGCAAGGAGAGGTCCGGAGATGGCCTGCAAGATAGGCCCGACCGTCAGGGAATGTCTCCTCGGAAGGCTGCCCGAGAAAGGGGTCTGCCTGTTGCCCGGTGTTCAGAAATATGAGGAGGTCACGGATAAGGGATTGGTCCTTATCGACAGTGATGGGAAGAGACAGACTATTGAGGCTGATACCATCGTCATTGCCGCCGGATCCAGAGGAAACATAGGGCTCTATGAGGAACTGAAAGGCAAGGTGCCGGAGCTTTACGCCATCGGGGACTGTAAAGAACCCCGGGATATCATGGAGGCCATCTCCGAAGGAGCAAAGGCTGGAACAGAACTGTGAAGTGAGAGGGGGAGCTCCCAGCCAGGTTGTTCTAACAGATCATTAATCGGGAGGAATCTATCATGGAAGGTTTACCGAAGGATACCCAAGTGATTAAGACAGACTGTGCCCTGTGCGTCAATTGTTGTGGCATCAATGCCTATGTGAGCCAGGGAAAGCTCATTAAAGTAGAAGGGATGAAGGAACATCCTGTAAACAGGGGCGGCCTGTGCCCCAAGGGCGAAAAACTGGTCGAATACCTCTATGCAGAGGATCGGCTCAAATACCCCATGAAAAAGGAGAATGGGTCCTGGAAAAGGATCACCTGGGATGAGGCCCTGGATACGATTGCTGCCAAGCTGAAAGACATCAAGAAGGATTATGGCGCCAGGGCCATGGCAATCTATTGCGGCTCCGTGGGAGTGGAGCACGTGGAGGCCGCCTTTTTTGCCCAGCGGTTCAGGGGCGCCTATGGGACGCCCAACATGCTCTCGGTCGAAAGCGGCTGCTTCCGCCAGCGTATCCTGACCCGCCAGATGACCTTCGGAAGATATATTACAGAAGACGTGGAAAGCGCCAACTGTGTGGTGCTCTGGGGTCACAATCCTGATGACTCACGCTGGATTGTGGCCGACTGGGTCCGTGAGCGCCTCGAAAAGGGGGCGAAGCTGATCGTCGTTGATCCGAAGCGCATTCCTCTGGCCAAAGAGGGTCTCCATCTCCAGCTCAGGCCGGGCACGGATTGCGCCCTGGCGCTGGGCATGATGAATGTGATCATCTCAGAGGGTCTTCATGACCAGGCTTTCGTGGATGAATGGACGGTCGGCTTTGACAAACTCAAGGAGCACGTCAAGGCCTATCCACCTGAAAAGGTAGAAGAGATCACGTGGGTGCCGGCGGCAGATATCAAGACGGCCGCCCGGATCTTTGCCACCAACAAGGGGGCTTCTATCGTGCAAGGGACCTGCACCCTGGACCGTCAAATCAACGACGTCCAGAACTCGCGGGCACTTGCCCTGCTCCAGACCATTACGGGAAATATCGAGAACCCCGGGGGCTGGGTGGCGAGCCGCATCATCCCGCTCACGGATCTGAGGGTTCCTGTTGAGGATGTGTTGCCCTTAGGGGAAGAGGAGTATCCCCTCCATAATGTCCTGTGGGGGAGAAGGGCCGCCTACGGTCATGCCATGCTCTTTCCCAAGGCTGCCCTTACCGGAAAACCTTACCCGGTGAAGGCCTTGCTCGTAACGGCCGGAAACCCGGCGCTGACCATGCCGGACTCCAAGACCTACAGAAAGGCCCTTGAAAAGCTTGATCTTGTGGTGACCATAGACCTCTTCATGACCGAGACTGCCGAGCTCTCCGATATTGTTCTGCCGGCCTGCAGTTTTCTGGAGCAGACGGGCATCGGGGGCTACCCGGTCGGGTTGATGCACGGCATCTCCTACATCATGCAGAGAAAGAAGGTCATCGAGCCTATCGGCGAGAGTAAGCCCGACTGGCTGATCTGGTCTGAACTGGGGAGAAGGATGGGGTATGGGGAGTATTTTCCCTGGAAGACCGACGAAGAGATGGTGGATCACCTCCTGGTCCCGAGCAAGCTCAGCCTGAAGAAGCTGGCAGAGCATCCTGAGGGCATTCTTTACGCCCCCAAATCCTATGATCTGTACAAGAGCCGTGGGTTCAAGACCCCCTCCCAAAAGATCGAGATCACCTCGGGGACCTTGGCAGAGGCGGGGTTTGATCCCTTGCCGACCTATAGGGAACCGAGCCGAAGCCCGGTCAGTACCCCCGAGTTGGCAAAGGAGTATCCCTTGATCATGATCACCGGGGCGCGGATCAAGGAATACATCCATACCCAGCTGAGAAATATTCCGGAAATTCGTCAACTGGCCCCCGAGCCTGTCGCGGAACTTCACCCTGCCGCAGCATCCAAGTACGGGATCGCGGACGGCAAGGAGATGATCGTGGAAACCAAGGAGGGGAGCATAAAGCTT
>JAZDGZ010000081.1:0-2539 GCA_043806375.1 Pseudomonadota bacterium
ATCATGCGCGCCCTGGAAGTCATTGAACTGGCGAAAGAACCCTTTTCAGAACTGACGCGAAGACATGGCTTCGGGAACAGGCCTTTTCAGGCCCTCAAATTTTGTTTGCAAAGGGGCCGTGAAGACTTGTATCATCGAATCGACGCGCGGTGCCTGCGCATGATTGAAAGTGGTCTGGTACGAGAAACACAGGGCCTCTTAGAAAGCGGTTACTCGGCAGACCTGAAAGCCATGCAGTCCTTAGGGTACAGGCATATGGTGAGCCATCTCGAAGGACGTTGGGACATGGATGAGACCATAGCTCGCCTGCAGAGGGATACCCGCAGGTACGCCAAAAGGCAGCTCACCTGGTTCAGGGCTGATCCTCTATTGGTCTGGACGGAGCCCGACGATGAGGAAAAGATGATCACGAGGATAAGGACGTTCATTCGGGCAGGGCGAAATGAGGAGGATCCTTAATGAAAAGGGCCGCCTTCTTTTTTTTCCCCCTCTTTGCCATCTCTGTTTTGACATTACCCCTCTCGGTCTTTGGACAGAACTATGTCCAGCGTTTCGAGAAGGGATGGATCGATTGGTCCAACAGGATCGTTGAGGCCGTGGGCATTGGAATGCCGCCATCCAACCCTATTAACCCGGCCCAGGCTAGGGCCGTCGCGAAAAGCGAGGCGGAATCATCGGCAAGATCCAGTTTGCTTGAGTTAATCAGGGGTCTCAGAATTGATTCGAAGCACTTCATCAAGGAAGCTATCGAACAAACGGATGGGGTTTATGAACAATTGCAGGGATTCTTGAGGAATTCTCAAATGGTCGAGGTCTCCTACATGCAGGACGGCTCCGTAAAGGCAACCATTGCTCTCCGCCTAACAGGATCGTTTGCCGATCTATTTCTCCCAAAGAACATTTTGAACATTGAAAGCGTTCAGCGTCCCCAAGGATCCATGAAGCCGGAGGAGACCTACACCGGATTGGTCGTGGATTGTCGCGGATTCCAGGTGACACCGGCTCTGGTGCCGCTCATCGTTGACGAAGACGGCCGCGCGCTATACGGTTCGGCATATGCCAGCAGGGACTATGCGGTGCAACAAGGAATGGTTGCCTATGCCAAAAATCTTACGGATCTTCAGAAAAGCCCCCGGGTGGGCACTAAACCCCTGACTGTAAAGGGTTTGCGGACGGCCAAGACGGGTGGCTCGGACATCGTCATCAGTGACGCTGATGCGGCCAAGATAAAGGGGACCGCCAGTAACCTGGATTTCCTGCAGAAATGCAGGGTCATTATCGTGCTCGATTAGAATGAGACTCCTTCTCAGCGGCCTTGGTTGCCGATAGTGGTCCATAAGTTCACCCATGACACTTTTATAGAGGGCGAAGCCGATGAAAAAATATGAGTGCAGAAGGCATTTGGGGGTCTCCATAGCCTTCTGTTGCTTGTGGCTGTTATTGGAAGGCTGCTCACCAAGGTCCGGCGGATTGCCTGAAGGTCTGCTGGACACTCCGGAGTTACATGCTTTCAATGGCTTCAGACTGATCAAGAAGGAGAGGCTTGCTGACGCCCAGAGGGAATTCGAACATGCCCTGAGGCTAAAGCCTGGGTATTCACCGGCCCTTCGCGGGATGGGGCTGGTACAGGGGATGAAAGGAAATTTCGTATCTGCCTTTGAGTCGATGGAACAGGCCAAAAATTCGTCGAAAAAAGTGGAAGACGAGGCTCTCGCATATGTGGGAATCATGCAATTACACGGGATGAAGAGGGGACAGGCCTGGTTGGACAGGGTGGAGGAGAATTTTGCCCAAGCTTCATCCTTTGCAAGGGACCTGCCGGAGGCCTATTATCACATGGGGATGGCCTACAAATATGCATACCGGTTTGCGGAATCTGAAGCGGCCTTTGAGCACGTACTGAAGATCAATGAGTCTCTCCAGGATGAGGCAGAGGAGCAGTTGGAGAGGGTAAGAAAGATCGAAAGGGCCACGCCTCGCACAGAGTTGGGAAGGGGGATAGCCGTCTTGGATCGCATTACGAGGGCCGATGCGGCAGCGCTGTTGATTCACGAGGTGAGGGTTGAAATCATCGGCAAGGGTGATCAGCAAAGTGGACGCGGCGACGCTGGAGCGGCAGCCAGAGGGCCTTCAAGAAAGGGAAGCCACCCTCTACCCTTGGATGTGATGGGGCATCCTTTGAAAGGGGAAATCGAAAGGGTTCTCCAGCTTGAGATCGAAGGTTTGAAGACCTTTGATGACGGTAGCTTTGGTCCAAATGAATACGTCACCAGGGCTGACTTTGCCGTCATTGTGGCCGATGTGATCGCCAAGAAAGAGGGGGATCCCCTATTAGTGGGGAGATACTCAGGGGTTGTTTCACCGTTTAAGGATCTTCGCCGTGAGGCGGCCTACTTCAACGCGGTTATGACCTGCACCATGCGCGGCGGGATTATGGAAGGGGAGGATGGCCTGTTTGACCCAACAGGCATGCTCTCAGGCGCGGACGCCCTCTTGATTATAAGAAAACTCAAACGCGAACTGAATATCTTCAGCGGAA
>JAZDGZ010000082.1:0-5631 GCA_043806375.1 Pseudomonadota bacterium
GGGTCAAGTCTGCTCTTGACTCTTTCGATTGTTTAACAAGAGTCAAGAGCAGACTTGACCCCTTTTCTCCTTCACCTTAACTCATTTACGGATCAGCCTTATCTGTACTTTTGGAAGGCCTCAGAATGCTGAGGTACGTTGAATGATTTTCAAGGATTGACTGGGTCCGGATCCATACCAGATATTCCAACCCCCGGAGTTAAGTCGGCATCTCCAAGTTTCTTGCTCACAGATTGCATTGACCCGTTGAAGTTGTCCTGGAACCTACGTCCCCCTCCACCCGCAAGGATTTACGAAGTCATCACTCGTTGAACTGTATTAAGATCTTGAAAAAATATTCAAAAGAGGTCATCATAGAGGTCAATTTACCTGCCGATCGTGAAAAACTCAAATTTTTGTATTGATATGGATATCCCAAGGAGAAAGAGGAAGAAAACGTCTCCTGTTTCGTGATTTTCTCTTTTGGTGCTTTCGTGATCGCCTCATTTTAGGCACTTTAGACACTCTAGCTCACTTTAGGCACTTTCCCATGAAAGCCATGATCCTTGCAGCCGGGTTTGGAACCAGGCTCCGCCCTCTGACGGACAAGAAACCAAAGGCCCTCATGCCTGTGGTCAATAAACCCATCATCGCCAGGAACATCGGGTATCTCAAGGCCCACGGGGTTACCCAAATCGTCGTCAACGTCCACCACCACTATCAGCAGGTCTTGGAGTATCTTGACGGGGGAAGGCCCTTTGAATTGCCTCTTGATGTTCGGGTGGAACCTGAAATCCTTGGCACAGGAGGGGGAATCAAGAACACGGCCGACTTCTGGGATGACGAACCCTTCATCGTCGTCAATACGGATATTCTCACCGATATCAACCTGACCGCCGCCTACGAGGAGCACAAGAAATCCGGCGCCCTGGCCACGCTGGTTCTCCACGATCGGGAACCTTTCAACCAGGTTCAGATAGATAGCGGTCAGCGGCTTACGGATATAGCCAAGCAAAACATCTCCGGAAGATTTGCCTTCACCGGACTGCACATCATGGAGCCGGAGTTTCTCTCCTTCATCCCTGACAGGGGTTTTTCAGACGTCATCGACGTCTATCGAAGACTCTTCCCTTCGGAGAGATCCGTCAGGGCCTATTTCTCCGAAGGCCACTACTGGCGCGACATCGGCAACGTGGAAAGTTACATCCAGGCCAACAAAGAACTTGCCGATGAAGTCATTTCTATTGGGGCTGATTGCCGTGTGCATCCCTCGGCCCGGCTTGAGGAGTGGGTGGTCATGGGCGATGGCTGCCATCTGGAAGAAGGGGTTGAGCTTCGAAGATCCATCCTCTGGGAGGGGGTCAGGGTCAAGGCCGGCAAGAAGGTCGTGGACAGCATCGTCACAGCCTTCAACCGGGTTGAAGAGGACCTCATCGGGCAAATACACTAATGCAATCCCATGGACCCTGCCCTCTTCATCAGCCAATCAGGCTCCTTGGAAAGACTGCCCGCCCTGTTCGGCAGGCCTGAAGCCGACGGCGACCCCGGTCAGAAACCGACAGACCGCTGGACACGGGGATGTTTCCTGGACTTCGGCAAGTTTTGGTGGATTTTCGAGTATTGTGAAGGCCTGAATCCGCTGGGGCCTTCCGGTGCTGGCACTGTGTAATCGAAACCCTCAAGCGTCCGCCTTTCCAGTCTTTCACCGAGAACACGCTCGATGTTCCACACGAAGTCCCTGTCCTTGGGCGTCACAAAGGTGAAGGCATCTCCGGTCCTGGCAGCGCGGCCTGTGCGACCGATGCGGTGCGTATAGGCATCGACGGTGTCAGGCATATCGTAATTGATCACGTGCGATATCCGGGAAACATCGATGCCCCTGGCGGCGATGTCCGTGGCCACAAGGACCTGGTACCTGCCGGTGCGAAAACCGCCGAGGGCCTGCTGGCGCTTCTGCTGCGACAGGTCGCCCTGCAGGGACGCGACAGGGAAACCGGCTCTTTTCATCTGCGTTGCCAGGCGTGTCGCTCGGTATTTTGTGCGCGTGAACACGAGCACCGACTCCGTGTCCGTGCGATCCAGAAGCTTCATCAGAAGGGCTGCCTTGAGGTGCTGCTCGACAGGGTACAAGGCGTGGGAGACCGTGGCTACCGGGACGGTCTCACCGATCCTGACGGTGACCGGGTCGTGCAGGATTTCCTGCGCCAGAGCCCTGATGTCGTCGGGCATGGTAGCCGAGAAGAGGAGCGTCTGCCGATGAACCGGGAGTCGTCTCATGATCTTCCTGACATCCGGCAAAAAGCCCATGTCGAACATGCGGTCTGCCTCGTCCAGGACGAGCACCTGCACGTGGGATAGGCTTATCGCCTTCTGGTCCATCAGATCGATCAGGCGTCCGGGGCAGGCCACGACGATTTCTGCTCCCTCACGAAGTTCCCTGATCTGGGGGTTCTTGCTGACCCCGCCGTAAATGCTCACACTCTTCAGTTTCGTATACCGGCCCAGTTGACTGACGGCCTCGTGGATCTGTTCCGCCAGTTCCCGTGTCGGCGCTATGACCAGGGCTCGGACGCCTTCTCGAGGCCCTGCCATCAGGCGCTGCAGAATAGGAAGTACGAACGCGGCTGTTTTGCCAGTACCGGTCTGAGCGAGCCCTATGACGTCTCTGCCATGGAGGATGGATGGAATGGATTGGAGTTGAATCGATGTGGGCGCCGTGTAGCCAAGGGCTTCGATGCCGGACTCGATATGATGATGTAAATTGAACGATTCGAAATTCATTAATAGTCCTTTTTCCTAATCTGGGCCGGGGATAAATCCCGGCCTGTTCGCCCAGGGGGCGGAACATGGTTTCTTGATGTGCTAAAATTTTGAGGCTGGGCTAAGACTGCTCCGGGATTTCGGCGGTTTCACTCTCCGCCGTTCTATCTTTCTTGCCTTGCCGCTTGGCCATTTTCTCATTTGCCTTTCGCGTACGCTCAAACTCCTTTTGCCGCTTCTGCGACTTCTGTTGACTCTGTCTCGCCATAATTCTCCTGTTTTTGTCCGGTGCGGCCGATGCCTCGGCATTCGCCACATTCTTAGGGACCTTGAATTAACAGTTCAAAAAAAACCCCAAGCCTTTCTTAACAGGCTCCGGGGTAACAGCCAAAACCAGGGCAAAAAGTGGCGCTATAGACAATTCTCGACTGATTATGTCTACAACCGGTTTCCCGAATTCCTTATTGTTTACCGGCCTCACAGCCGCAACTTGTCGTATGTCCGCTTTTCAGAAGATAGTCATATACCAGCGTTAATTTCCCGCAATTGCATTGGGCAATCCATGCGCCCATCCTGCCGCTCCTCGAACGTCTTAGAACGACCAGTTCGCCGAATCTCTTCCCAACAAGCGGCCATTCCCTTGCCGTGTTTCTCGCTTTCTGTTGCATCGTGCTCCTTCTTTTAGTGTATCCTGCAAAATATGCTTTGGGAATCACTTGGTGTGGAGGCATATATATAGCTTCACATCACAGGCGGCTTGAGAGGTTGACTTTTGCGCCCGGCAAGAAGTCAGCCCTTCTCACAGCCGTTGTTCGGAGAGAAGTGAAGCTCCCCCCGCTTCCGCGCGGGGCATCTGTGGCAAAGCCAAGCGGAACTGCGCCGAAGCCAACCCGGCTTCGCCCTGCGGGCTACGCCGCGGTCGCCTGTCCCCATTCCTCCCCGTGCTCCCGCACGGGGCATCCTGGCGAAGGCGAGTGAATACTCCTGAAACGTGTTTCGTCTCTTATCTCCTCTTTCTGATGACTAGAAACGTTGCCCCCCGCCCCGTCTTGGGCCACCTCGATTGTCTTCAGAGCGAGCTCGGGCCTCATTAACCTTGACGGTTCGCCCTTTCAGTTCCTTCCCGTTCAGACCCTCTATTGCGGACTGGGCTTCAGCTCTACCGGCCATCTCCACAAATCCGAATCCTTTTGATTTCCCGTCGTACATGTCTTTAATGATCTTGGCGGATTCGACCTGTCCAAAAGCCCCGAAAGTTTGTTTCAGATCCTCTTCGGTAACTTCAAAAGACAAATTCCCTACGTAAATATTCATTCCGACCCTCCTTTTTTACTCGACACTGTTTCTCTGACTTTGTCGTTCATGCAATTCACAGAGATGTTTTTAGCGGAGCGCTTCTGTGATCACTTATGCTCTTTTCCAGTTACTCCTGTTCTCACTAAAACGTCTCTTCTTTTCCACCTACCCGGCATAAGGGCACTAAAGTCTGATTAATCCCCCGTGTTTCTTGTCACAAAAATAGCAGTATTTGCTTAATACACTAGGCCAGCGAACGGTCGATGTCAGCTTGTCCACTGGATTCATGTGCTTTACTGCCGGCTGTGACCTATCAACTCCCTTTCCGCAAACGTCCCGCACTTGACACATGACACACAACTTTTCCATTTCCGTTACCCTCATAAATCCTATTTTAACACTCCTGCCGGTGACCAAGGGCTCGTTACAGTTTGAGCTTCACAAGCCGATCGGCGACCTCTCCGGCTACTCTACTATCGGGGTCCTTCTCACCGGGCATGGTCGCCCAACCCTGTTTTCTTACATGGTCAACTTGGATATAGAGTTAAGTCTGAAAGATGTGGACATAGTGAAAGGGTAAGCGATCCAAAAAGAAGGGAGAAGAATAAAGGTGAGAAAAAACCGAATCTTGCAGCCTTAAGCTATTATGTACGCACCCTTTATCGCCATCATATGTCTGGCTCCCAACAGAACATCCCTATCCCACCGGGAGCATGGTCAAGACATTTTGAGTGGTTTTTTCATTGGAAGATCCTTTCTTGAGATTTTGGATGGAAGGAAGCTGATCTAGCCTTTGGCGATCCACTCATCAATGACGTTTTTGTCAAATCGCCAGACCCTACCGATCCGAACGGAAGGAATCTTACCTTCTTTGGACAACTTGCATATCGTTATTTGATGCAGTTTTAAATATTCCGCCACCTCTCTGGTTGTCATGATCTCGGCCAAAATGGATTCTCCTGCAACTTTCCTACACTGATACATATTATATTATTTTTATAAAAAATCACTTATTTATAGCTAATTATAATTTAAAACACAATTTACATTATTTCTAAGCATTCATCTGTTTTATTAATTTAAACACAAGTTAAGCCTATAATATAAATAAGTCAAGCTTTTATTTCTTATTATATTTTCCTTAATATTACATAGTTTTTACTAACTAAAATAATTTATTGTCTTTTTCGGCTATGCCTTCAGCCTCTTGTTGCTTTTCTCCATAAACAGGAGTCCCAACTGCCAGGGACAGTTACCTGCTCGAAGTTCCGTGAGAACCTTGCATGACTGTTTCTCCGCCCAAAGGGCGGGGCATTCTGAAGCATAAGGAGGCGGAGCGATCCAAAACATGAACAGAAATATGAAGACCTTTTTGAGTGGTGTATAAAAACCGTGCCCCGGCAGCCTTCTGAAATGATTGGAGCCACCGCGCGGAATCGAACCGCGGACATCCTCATTACGAGTGAGGTGCTCTACCAACTGAGCTACGGTGGCCCAGACAAGACTTTCAAAATATAGTTTCTTTTCCTTTCCCTGTCCATAACTTTCTGAATCCGTTTCAAGCTGTCCCAAGCAAGCTGAAAAAATCCTGAAGTT
>JAZDGZ010000083.1:0-2850 GCA_043806375.1 Pseudomonadota bacterium
TGGGTCCCGACGGCCACGGTGACGAGGATCATGGCCCCGGCCTCCAGGGCATTGATGTCTTTGTACAGGGCCGACTCCAGGAGGTATTGCCCGAGACCCGGGTAGCCGAAAACCACCTCGACGATGACGATGCCGCCCATGAGCCAGTTGACGTGCAGCATAATGACCGTGATGGGCGCCATCAGGGCGTTCCGCACGGCATGCCGGATCACGATCCGCCAGTAGGGCAACCCCTTGAGAAATGCGGTTCGTATGTACGGCGCCCGCATCACCTCGACCATACTGGCCCTGGTGATTCGCAGAACATATCCCAGCTCGATGAGGGTCAGGGTCAAGACAGGCAGAATCAGCATGTCCGGCCTCTCCCAGGGGGCCTTCTCCCCAAACACGGTCGCCCCCGGGACCAGTTCGAGCCAGACGGACATGATCAGAATGAGAAAAATCCCGGTTGCAAATTCAGGCACCACGGAGAACACCATGCCGCCTACGGACAGGAAGCGATCCCTGAAACTCCCCTCCCTGAGCCCGGCAATCAGACCAAAGAGGAGGGCCAGGGGCATGACAATGACAAAGGCAATGCCCGCCAGGACGAGCGAGTTTCTGAGACGCATGAAGAGGCTCTTGGCAACCGGCCGGCCCGTTCTGAGGGAGAGGCCCGGGTCCCCCCGGATGAATCCTTTCTTGAGGGGGATATACTCGACGGGCCCTCCGGTCGTTTCCATCCAGCCCGTGCCCATCACAAAGTTCCAAACCTTCCTGTCACTGCCCTTTTCCCACAGGACAACGTGGTTCTGGAGGTCCACCCCCCAAAACAGGCTCTTTCCCCGATCCCCCCTATGCCACCTTTCGTTGTCGCTGGTCTCCTTTGTGCTGCCGTCAGCCGATCTGACGATTGCGACCAGGTCCTCCCCCCGCAGCTCCCAACGAATGAGGGCGCCGTCTTCTCTGAGGGCCCACCACTCCTTGAAGCCTCTTTTGGTGGTAATCCTCTTCAAGGGCATCCCCACTTTACGGGCTGCAGGCCAGTCGCTCCCAGCAAGCCAGTAGAGATACCGCGTGTAGACCGGCTTATCCAGACCCGTCTGGGCGAGAAAAGAGGCCTCCTGCTCGGGGGTGACGAAGGCCCCGAGGACATTACGTGCCACATTTCCGGGGGATGATTCAGTGATCAGAAAAACCGATACGGAGACAAGAACCATCGTGAGGAGGAGAAGAACAAAGCGCCTGATGATAAATTTCGCCATCCTTTGAGCTCCGATGTGCTTCCTTCTATACCTTGAGCCAGACCCTGTTGAAAAGCATATAGAGGGTGGGATGGCCATTGACATCCTGAACCCTCTTTCCGGTCACCATCCATACGTTCCGCCACCACGCAATGCCTATCGATCCCCGAGCCATCTGGATATCTTCCAGTTTGCAGAAGATCTTGCGCCTCTCCTCTACGTCCAGGGTGGCGTTCGCCTTATCCAGTAACTCCGAGAATTCCTTGTCAACCCAGCGCGTCTCATTCCAAGGCACCGGTTTCCCCTGATCATCGGCGATATAGGCAAGGTTGAGGACCATGGTCCCGAGGGGCCGATGGGTCCAAGGGGTGATGCCCAGGTCCACCTCGGTCCATTTTTCCCAGTACTGGCTGACAGGCATGGTCTTGATGTTGATTCTGAAACCTGCCGGCGCGGCATCCTGCTTGAGGACCTCAGCATAACGGACCACATCCGTCCAGCCGCTCGCCACCGCCAGGTTGACATCCAGACCGTTCGGATATCCCGCCTCCCTGAGAAGCTCTTTCGCCCGGACCGGATCATACTGGGGGATAGGCCTCGAGCAATACTCGGGATGGACCGGCGAGACATGGACGTCCTGCCCCAATCGGCCCTGCCCCATATAGGCGAGGGCCAGAAGTTTCTCCCTATGCTGGCAGAGCTTCAAGGCCGTTCGCACCCGGTTGTCGCTCCAGGGTTTCATGTCGACACGCATACGAAGGACACGGGTCTGTCCGGTCGTAGCCGGGATGATGTGAATACGGGCATCATCCTTCAATGCCTGGTAAACATCCGTGCCGCCCGCATCGCTCAGGTCGATCATATCGACCTCCCCCGCCTTGATGGCCGCAATCTGCGGGGCCATCTCGGTTCCCATGTCAATAAACTCCATCCCGTCCAGGTAGGGCAATGGTTTTCCATCTTCCCCGTTTAGCCAGTAGTCCCCGCGGCGTTTGAGCACACACCGCTCCCCCTCTCTGTAAACCTGCAGCGTGTAGGGTCCGGTGCCGTGGGGCCTCTTGATAAAATCGCCTTCAAAGGTCCGATGATTCAATACCAGTGCCGGGTAATGGAAGAGGTGTTCAGGAATAGCAATCTCGGGCTTGTTGAGATGGAGCTTCACCTGGTATTTATCGGTCTTTTCAATGCCGGAAGGGCTGAGATAGGATCCGATCATGCCCAGTAAGGAAGAGCCCACATCCTTATTCAGCCATTCATTCATGGTGAAGACGACGTCATCCGAGGTGAATTCGTCGCCGTTGTTAAATCGAATGCCCTGGCGTAGATTCAAGGTCCATGTCTTGAGGTCCTCACTCGCCTCCCAATTCTTGAGCAGGTAAGGATGTGTGATGTTCTCTCCATCCGTATAGGTGAGATACTCCGCAACCTGTCGCAGCTGTTGGGTCGGTGCGATCCATGAAAACTGGGCCGGGTGGGTGACCTTCTGAACCGGGCCGGCGACTTTCAGTATGCCTCCCCGCTCGATCCCTGCCCCAAAGGCCTTCCTTGGCCACATCAAACCCGACATCTGACTTGCCGCTGCAGCGGACATTCCCAGTAGGGTAGCATATCTCAGGAATTCCCGACG
>JAZDGZ010000084.1:0-3629 GCA_043806375.1 Pseudomonadota bacterium
TCCGGGCTCTATCTGATGGATGGCCCCGGCTGGGACGTGCCCAGTGTCACCCACATGGTAGCTGTCGGCGCCCAAATCGTCTGTTTCACCAGCGGAAGAGGAAGCACCACGGGCCACGCCATTGCCCCTGTGATCAAGATAACCGGCAACCCCGATACCTACCGGACAATGACAGACAACATGGATATCAACGCAGGACCTATTCTGGATGGTTCAGAGAGCCTTAACAGCGTCGGCAGACGAATATTCGATATGATTGTGGAGACCGCCGGCGGAAAGAAAACAAAAGCTGAAGCCTTAGGCTATAAAGACTTCGTTGTTTTCAAGAGAGACAGGGCGGCCGAGCACATGCTCGGAAACTGTTGACCTGGATTCCAAACCCACGACCATCTCCGCTGCCTTCGTTTTGATCGGCTGATCATCGGAGATGGGCCGTTCAAAAACCACCCTGCGTTTGGGATACTCGACAGATTCCTCCCAACAGACCCGGATCTGACCCAGCGACCTGGACGGGCGGGGGGTAATCGGCAAATAGGGGATTGACTTTATAGGCCGGCATGTCTATAATTGGGGCCATATAAGGGTAGACGTTGTAAATGCACACAGGTTTTGATAATAAATGCCTTTCTGTCTTACCCATTCGCAAGCCAAGAAATCAGTGAAGCATGAGATCAGCTCCGGATTGACTTAGTTAAGGCCAGAGAAAGATCCCTGCCCCAGCAAGCGAAAGTGACTTTCCCATTTTCTCGTTAAAATTTGAATATCGACATGAGAATGGAGTTCTTCCATTCTCTCTAATTAGATAGCCGCCCGTATGCACGGGGTTTTAGGAGGAAACCTATGGATGAGACAAGAGAACTGTATACTCTCAAGGAGGGGACGACCAGTCTCAAGGAGTACGTTATCCCTTCTACCGGAAAGCACCGTTTTGAGGTGACCAAGCGTAATAAATTATTATACGAAGGGGAATCCTACCAGCATGCCAAATCCCTCTACGAGGAGCTTTGCCGTAATTAGACCAACAATAGCCTATCTTTCCCAGCACCGCCCAAGACTGACGACTTCGATAAAGAGCTTAAAGCCCCGTGGACGGATCTGAAAAGCTGCTACGAGGTGGGTCTCCGGGAGTCTTTAGCAGGTCTTTTTCAGCAACCTGTTAGGACAGGTCAGTATCTGATCCGGCCGAACTTACGACAGGGGAAACCCATATTTTATAAAATAACTTGCTTTTAGTGAAAGAAAGGTTATTATACGGTATATCCATGGCAGCTCACCATGTGGGTGGGCTCGTTTAGTTCTGAAGGAAAGATCCATTTGTCAAAAGTGGCATCCTGAAGATTGACGGCCTCGCAAAATGTCCGTTTTCATGTCTTTTTGCGAAGGGATCGAGTTTAGAAACATGAAAATTTATTTGAAGGAAAGGAGGATGTCATTATGGCAGAAGGAATCGTGAAGTGGTTCAGTGACAAAAAGGGATTCGGTTTCATTGAGCAGCAAGACGGTGGCGACGTATTTGTTCACCACTCCGCCATCAACATGACCGGGTTCAAAAGCCTTGGTGAAGGTGACCGGGTGAGCTTTGACGTAGAACAAAGCGACCGAGGACCGGCGGCGAAGAACGTTACTAGATTGTAATCCCGTGGATTACGACTATTAAGGGCATCTTGTCGCGTTGAGACGAGATGCCCTTTTATTTCACCGATTTTTTAGAAAATTTTAGAAATAAATAAGTTTGATGGCCTCGTAAAAAGGCCCGTTCTCCCTTCGATACCCCGGTCGCCTCGGCCGCCGACGGCTCGCAAGACTCCGGACCCCTTCGGAGAGAAGGGTAAACCTCAGGGCGAACGGCCACAATGAGCCGTAAGTTTCTGATTCTCCGATCATGGTGAGGTATCGAACCATCCCTCACCCTGATCAGTAAAAGGGTTCGTCCTGATGGACCTAAGGACGGACCGGGCGAATGGGGCTTTTTCCGAGGACATCAGATTTGGGGGTATTCAGTTTAATGGAAAAAACAAGAAAAGATGAAATGGCACAAGACGGATTCTCAGCAACCGAAAACATTGATTCAGCCTTCGCGGATGACCTGGAGGCTTTTCCTGAAGAGGAGGGGAAAGAGCTCTTTGAAAGCGAAGAAGACATCCAGGACAGCCGCCAGTTTATGGAGTTATTCGAAGAGAGCCTCATCAGCATCCAGGAGGGTAAGGTTGTCAAAGGAGAAATCGTCCAGATCGACAATGATTTTGTGCTGGTGGATATCGGTTATAAATCAGAAGGGCAAATTCGCATCTCTGAGTTTATCAACCTGGAGGGCCGGCTGACAGCCAAAGTGGGTGACCGGGTAGATGTCCTCCTGGTGCGTAAAGAGGATAAAGAGGGCCGTATCATTCTTTCCAAGGAAAAAGCGGCGGGAGCCAAGATATGGGATGATGTTGAAGAGGCCTACAAAAAGCACGATACCGTCAGAGGTAAAATCATTTCTCTGGTGAAAGGGGGGCTTTCGGTAGATATCGGCCTTCAGGCCTTCCTGCCCGGGTCTCAGGCCGATCTGAGACCGGTCAAGGATCTGGGCGCCCTCGTGGGAACAGAGCATGATTTCAGGGTCGTAAAGTATGAAAAGAAGCAGGGAAATATCGTCCTCTCTCGCCGGGCCGCCCTGGAGACCGAGCGAAAGGCCCTCCGGAAAAAAACATTCAAGCTCCTCGAAAAGGACGCGGTTCTCGAAGGCATAGTCACGAATATCAAGGATTACGGCCTCTTTATCGATCTGGGCGGAATCGACGGCCTCCTTCACATTACGGATATGTCCTGGGGCAGGGTCGGTCACCCTTCTGAGCTGTATCGGATCGGTGACGAGATAAAGGTCAAGGTCCTGAAATTCGACAGAGAGAAGGAGAGGGTATCCCTCGGCCTCAAGCAGTTGAATCCCGATCCATGGCAGAAGGCCGAAGAGAGGTATCCTGTCAATACCAGGGTCGAGGGCAAGGTCCTGGGCCTGGCCGATTATGGGGCCTTTGTCGAGGTGGTGGAAGGTATCGAAGGCCTGATCCATGTGTCTGAGATGTCGTGGACCGGCAAGATCAAGCACCCTTCTCAGATCCTGAGCGTCGGAAATGTCGTGGAGACCGTGGTCTTGAGCCTCGATGCTGCCAAAAGGCGGATTTCCCTGGGCATGAAGCAGCTCGAGCCGAATCCGTGGGACAGCATCGCTGAAAATTATCCGGTAGGGGCCGTCATAGAGGGCAGGATAAAGAATATCGCCGACTTCGGCCTTTTTATCGGCATTAATGAAGGCATCGATGGTCTTGTCCATATATCCGACATGTCGTGGACCGAAAAAATAAACCACCCTTCCGAGCTTTACAAGAAAGGCGACGAGGTCCAGGCAGTTATCCTGGAGATCGACACGGAGAACGAACGTTTCTCATTGGGCATCAAACAGCTGACGCCGGATCCGTGGGACGCGATCCCCAAAAAATATCCAATCGGCACACGAGTCAGAGGTATTGTGAAGAACGTCACCGATTTCGGCCTCTTTGTAGAACTGGAGGCAGGCATCGAAGGACTCATCCACGTCTCCCAATTGCCCAAGGGCCAAGAGGGCGGTCCTTTGAAGGGATTTCATGTGA
>JAZDGZ010000085.1:0-6274 GCA_043806375.1 Pseudomonadota bacterium
TGAAAAAAGAGGAAGATGAGTTTGAGAGGTTACTCGGTTGCGGTGGTTCTCTTTCCGAGAGCTAACGGCCGCATGGGTGCTATATCACTGAGAGCCACGGAATTATTACCACGAAAACACGAAAGGAAAAAAGCACGAAGAAAAAACGAGGGAGGGCCTCTTCAGCAAAAGAAACCATTTTTTCTATTTCGCGTTTTCTATTTTTCGTGCTTTCGTGGTGAGGATTTTTCGAGGCCTTTTGTCTATCATTCGGATTTCAGACATTTTGGGCACTTAATGCATTTTAGAAACTTTGGGCATTAATTACGAGGTGTGAATGCTTATGTTCGAAAAAGCAGAGAGGCTGAACAAACTTCCCCCTTATCTCTTCAAGGAAATCGACAGAAAAAAGGCGGAGATGAGGGCAAAGGGCGTGGACATCATCGATCTCGGGATCGGGGACCCGGACCTCCCTACGCCGGCCCATATCATCGAGGCCATGAGGGAGGCGGCCGCTGACCCTCCCAATCACAGGTATCCTAGCTATTCAGGCATGCTCGATTTCAGGGCCGCGGTGGCCGAATGGTACAAGGGAAGGTTCGGCGTCGACCTGGACCCTGAAAAAGAGGTCCTCACCCTGATCGGCAGCAAGGAGGGGATCGCCCATCTGCCCCTGGCCTTTATCAATCCGGGCGACGTGGCCCTCATTCCGACGCCCGGCTATCCTGTCTATCATACGGCAACCCTCTTTTCAGGGGGAAAGTCCTATTTCATGCCCCTTCTCAAGGAAAACGGCTTTCTCCCTGTCCTGGAATCCATTCCGGCCGACACGGCAGAGCGGGCCACGGTCATGTTCATCAATTATCCCAACAATCCGACAGCCGCAGTGGCCGACCTGGGGTTTTTTGAAAGGGTTGTCGAATTTGCACGGAAAAACAAGATCCTCGTCTGCCACGACGCCGCTTACTCCGAGATCGCTTATGACGGCTACCGGCCCCCCAGCTTTCTGGAGGTGAGGGGGGCAAAGGAGGTGGGTATCGAATTCCACTCCCTTTCCAAGACCTATAACATGACGGGATGGCGAATCGGATTTGCGGTGGGAAACAGCGAGGCCGTTGACGGCCTCGGCGCCATAAAGAGCAACGTCGATTCCGGGGTCTTTCAGGCCGTACAGATCGCCGGCATCAAGGCCCTTCGTCACGATCAGTCTTGCGTGGGAGATATGATCGAGGTCTATACTCGCCGCAGGGATCTGATGGTGGAGGGCTTAAGGGCGGCCGGCTTTGAGCTGGAAGCCCCCAAGGCCAGCTTTTACCTCTGGATCAAGGTCCCTGAGGGCTATACCTCGACCCAACTGGCCGGCCGTCTCCTGGAAAAGGGCGTGGTGGTTACCCCGGGCAACGGATTCGGGGACCCCGGAGAGGGATACTTTCGCATTGCCCTGACCCAGAAAAGAGAGCGGCTTTTGGAGGCCATCGAGAGGATAAAGGCGACGAGCCTTTGATCTATGAAAACCGCCTACGTCGGAATCGGGTCCAACCTGGGCGACAGGCGCCAAAACTGCCTTGAGGCCCTTGAGAGGATGAAGAAGATCCGGGGGTGCCGTTTCACCGGCCGTTCCGGATGGTACCTGACGCGACCGGTCGGGGTAGAGGGGCAGGATTGGTATGTCAACGGGGTTGCTTCTCTGGCTGCAGAGATAGCGGCCTCGGATCTCCTGAGGAGCCTTCTGAACATTGAGACGCACATGGGGCGGGTCAGGGAGGAGCATTGGGGGCCGAGGATCATCGACCTCGATCTTCTGCTTCACGGTGAGGAGATCATCCATGAGGGAGAACTAAAGGTCCCTCACCCCCTCATGCATATGAGGAGATTTGTCCTTGTGCCCATGATACAGATTGCGCCGGAAGTGACCCATCCTGCCCTCGGTCGCACCATGGCGAGATTGCTGGAAGACCTTCCGGATGATGACCAGGAGGTCCTCCCCATAGAGGAATAAATGATACGTTTTTTGCTCCTGATCTTTGCAGGCTATGTCGCCTATCGAGTCGTCAAGACCCTCTTCAGCCCGGGCAGGGAAATTCAGAAGGGCCCGGACGGAGGGGTGATCGATGAGATGGTTCAGGACCCTTTTTGCAAGGTCTACATCCCGAGGAAAGAGTCGATAAGGAGGGTCGTCGGCGGGAAGGAGTTCCCCTTTTGCAGCAACCAGTGTGCCGACAAGTTCGAGGCGGAGAGGAAGGCGTAAGCGCAATTGTGACCACGAAAACACGAAAGGAAGAAGGCACGAAGAAAAACGAGAAAGGCCCTTTTCAGCAAAATAAAATTTTTTTCTATTTCGTATTTTCTGATTTTCGTGCTTTCGTGGTGAGGAATTTTGTTTGCAACTTTAGATGCTTTAGCTCACTTTAGTGAACCCTAGGCACTTTAATTGAAGGGAGATACCATGAAATTTTTTATCGATACAGCAAATATCGAAGAGATCAAGAAAGCGAACGAGTTGGGCCTGGTGGACGGTGTGACGACGAATCCCTCCCTGGTCTCCAAGGAGGGAAGGGAGTTCAAAGACCTGATCAAAGAGATCTGCGACACCGTTAGCGGTCCCGTCAATGCCGAGGTTGTGAGCACGGATGCGGAAGGGATGATCAAGGAGGCGAAGGGTCTCATCAAGATAGCGAACAATATCGTGGTCAAGATACCCCTGATCAAAGAGGGCCTGAAGGCCGTCAAGGTCCTCTCCGGAGAGGGGATAAGGACCAACGTCACTCTCTGCTTTTCACCCCTGCAGGCCCTGATGGCGGCCAAGGCCGGGGCGGCTTATGTCAGCCCCTTTGTGGGCAGGCTCGACGATATCAGCCTGAGGGGAATGGACGTGGTGGAGCAGATCGTCACCATCTATGAGAACTACGGGTACGATACCGAGGTGATCGTGGCGAGCATCAGAAACCCGGTCCATGTCCTCGATGCAGCGCTCATGGGCGCGGACATAGCCACCATGCCTTACAAGGTCATGGAACAGCTGATCAAGCATCCGCTCACCGATATCGGCCTTGAAAACTTCCTGGCTGACTGGAAAAAAATGGGCTAGGCATGTCTCGATCGAGGCCGACAATCTGCTTGGGACTCCTTGTGTCCCTTCTCTTGTGTTACTGCTTGTCGGCCTCGGCCGACATCTACCGCTACAAAGACGAAAGAGGGGTCTGGCACTTTACCAATATCAGGAGTGACAAGCGATACAAGCTGTACATACGCTCCTATTCCAAGAAGCCGCTGGAATACATCAAGGACTTCGACGGCATCATCAAGCAGGCCTCCAAGAGGTTCAGTGTGGAACCCTCGCTCATCAAGGCGGTCATCAGGGCGGAGTCGGCCTTTGATCACAGGGCCGTCTCCCGCAAAGGGGCCGAGGGACTGATGCAGCTTATGCCCCAGACGGCGAATGCGATGGATGTTGAAGACACCTTCAATCCGGAGGAGAACATCTTCGGTGGAACGCGGTATCTCAGCCTCATGCTGGGGCGTTTCAGGAACGATATCAGTCTGGCCGTTGCCGCCTACAATGCCGGCCCGGAATCCGTGGAGGCATATAAGGGCGTCCCCCCCTTTCCTGAGACGAAGAGCTTTGTTGAAAAGGTGCTCCGCTTTTATAAACAGTACAATACGGGCGTCAAATGAGGTGTATGATGATTCACTCTTTCAGGCTTGTCTTGGATTTGCCGGTTTTCCAGGAACACCCATGTTGAATACCCGATAGAGGTCCTGAGTTTTTCTCAAGATAAGAGGTCCATGAAGGGAAAGCCATTAAAAAAAGTCATATTCAATTTGCCCAATACGCTGAGCCTTGTCAGGCTGGTCTGTATTCCGGTGGTGGTCATCTGCCTGCTTTTCCCGGGGAGGTGGGGAAGTTTTCTGGCAGCCCTCTTTTTCGGCGGAGCCTTTATAACGGACTTTCTCGACGGCTACTTTGCCAGGCGCTATGGGGAGGTCACGGTATTGGGGAAGTTCCTTGATCCCCTGGCGGACAAGATCCTGGTGACGGTCACCATGATTATGCTCATTCCGCTGGAACGGATTCCGGCCTGGGTGGTCATGCTGATCATTGTGCGGGAGATTGCGGTGACCGGGCTGCGAAGCATCGCGGCTACCGAAGGCGTCGTCATTCAGGCCAGCTCGCTGGGAAAATACAAGACCATTTTTCAGGCGGTGGCTATGGTCCTACTCTGCCTGCATTACCCGTATTTCGACCTCGACCTGCATGTGGTGGGTATGGTCATCCTTTGGGTGGCCCTCATCTTTACCATCTGGTCCGGGTGGGCCTATTTTCAGGGCTTTCACAGGGTTTTTTTCCCCCGCCGGCCGTCCTGATTTTTTGTTGACAAAGGATTTTTAACCTATAGAATGAATTTGTTGGGCGGGAATAGCTCAGTTGGTAGAGCCCCACGTTGCCAACGTGGTTGTCGCGGGTTCAAGTCCCGTTTCCCGCTCCAGAAAAGAAAATAACGGAGTGTTGGAGTCCTGGAGAAATAGAGTAGTGGGTAGGGTGCGATGGCTTTTTTGTGAATCCATTACCCCAGTACTCCGATACTCCATTACTCCATTCTTCCGGGCGGCATAGCCAAGTGGTAAGGCAGCGGTCTGCAAAACCGTTATTCATCGGTTCGAATCCGATTGCCGCCTCCAAGTGAACACGGAGGACCTCTCTCAACGAGTCGGGTCCTTTTTTTTCGCCTTTTTTTTCCTTTATCCCTATATCCCCTGTGCCTCCTGCCCTTGATCCCTTCCCTAATCCGGGTGTGAGGTGAAAAACATAAGCAAGCAAATTCAATCGATTTATGCCATTCTGACGCGCGAATTGTAATCCAAAGTATTGAGATGAGCGGAGGATAAGAAAATGAAGGTCTTTACGGCGTATGTCGAGTGGGATCCTGAGACGAACCTTTATGTGGGGATCGTCCCGGGAATCCCAGAGGCGCATACTCAAGCCGGCAGTCTTGACGAACTCAAGGATAATCTCAAGGAAGTGCTCGAACTCTGCGTAGAGGAGCACGGAAGAAAAATCAATGATATCCCACATTTCGTCGGAATTCAGCAGATTGAGGTGTCCATTTGACGCGTCTTCCAATTCTGAACGCTAAGACAATTGAAAAGGTGCTGCTCAACCTCTTGACTTAAACACCGTTGCACGTATACAATACGTGCAGACTTAAAGGGGGTGTTGATTATGCAGAAAAAGCTCACTGTGACCATAGATGAGGAAGTCTATGAAGGGTTAAGGAAAGTTATTGGACCTCGAAAAATCAGTCGTTTTATCGAAGAGTTAGTTCGCCCTCATGTCACCAAAAGAGATATCTATAAATCATACAAAGAGATGGCTGCTGATGAAGTCAGAGAGTCTGAAGCACTTGAATGGGCTGAAGCCACGTTCGGAGACGTGAATTATGAAGAGCGGTGAAGTGTGGTGGGTAAATTTTGATCCTTCCATCGGAGGTGAAATCAGGAAAAAAAGACCTGCCGTTATTGTCAGCAACAATGCCTCAAATCAATTCCTTAACAGAGTTCAAGTCATACCCCTGACAAGTAGTGTCGAGAAACTTTACCCTAGCGAGTCATATATTACCTTTCGAGGGAGGAAGGCTAAAGCCATGGCTGATCAACTCACTACCGTCAGCAAAAAGAGGCTAATAAACCAAGCAGGTACGGTTTCCAAATCTGACTTGGAAGGAATAAAGCGGGCTATTTCAATACAACTTGACCTTTAACGAATATCAGAGGCTCCCGTAATGCCCGATGCCCATGGCCAAGATGATTTGGCGAGGTGCGGATTGAGGCACTTGATTGACAAATGTAACGGGGCTCCGAAATGAAGAAAATAATCATGTTATGGCTGTCATTATTTATACTCTTGCCTATCAATGATTTGAGAGCAGAAACTACTATTGAACGGTTAGTAGAGAAGATTGTAAGTCAAAGAGACTCCAATGATAACAAAGTATATAAAATAGAAAAATGGGTGATGAGAAATATCAAATATCGTAGCGATAAAAAACAGTTCAATATGGACGAGCGTTGGACACTTCCAATGGAGACACTTCAAAGAAAAAAGGGGGATTGTGAGGACGGATCAATCCTCATTATGTCCTTAGCTGTTACTGCGGGTGTTCCGGTAGAACGTTTAAGGCTTTATGCACCTATAGCTTTACCTAATGGGTGGCATGCCTCTGTAGCTTATCAGCGAGAGTCCGATGACGAGTGGGTTTGGGTTGAATGGACAGTGTCAAGAGCCCATAGCCAAGGG
>JAZDGZ010000086.1:0-16215 GCA_043806375.1 Pseudomonadota bacterium
CCCACCAAGTTCGTGCCTTTTGCCACGACCGGTCTGTTCTCTTGGCCCGGCAAGATCCGGATGGGCATGGACCTCTTCATCCCGCGCAGGAAGGTTGTGCCCGGGGAGTTCAATGACGAGACGCTCGAGAGTTTTGTGGTCCGCCGCATGGGGCGGGAGTGTCTCGATCGTCTTGCCGAGCCGCTGGTCGGTGCCGTTCATGCCTCCGATTCGACACAGATGTCCCTTGCAGCAACTTTCCCCCGGCTCCTTGAGATGGAGCAAAATTACGGGTCGTTGTTGAAAGCCTTCCTCGCCGTCCGGCGCAAGGTGGAAGAGATGCGGCGCAAGTACCCTCCGAAGCCGGGCGAGAAGCCCCGGACATTCTTCACATCCTTTGCGAAAGGCATGCAGGAACTGACGGACCGTATGGCCGACGCCTCGGGCCGGGAGAAGATACGAACAGGCGTAGCTGTCAGCTCGCTCCAGCGCGCCGGTCAGGGTGCATGGCGTGCCGCACTCTCCGACGGCTCCGCCATCGATGGTGACGCGGTGATTATTGCTGCCGAATCATGGGCGGCCGAGCCGCTTGTGCGGCCGCACGACGGGGCCATCGCAGATGCGCTTGCCAGCATACCGACCTCTTCCTCGGCAACGGTCTCGATCGCCTTTAACGAGGACGAAGTCGGCTTCGACCTGAATGCCTTCGGGGTCCTGTGTCCCCTTGTCGAGGGCCGCGCCCTCATGGCGGCAACGTACTCCTCCACCAAGTGGCCGGGCCGTGCACCCAAGGGCAAAGTACTGCTGCGCGGCTTTGTTGGAGGACCCCACAACCAGGAGATCGTGAAGCGGTCGGATGAAGAACTGGTCCAGACGGTATTCACCGAGTTCCGTGACATCTTGGGTCTTAATCTTTTTGCCAAGCCGCTCTTCTCGAGGGTCTATCGATGGTACCGTGGGATGCCGCAGTACACGCTCGGTCACCTTGACCGTGTCATATTAATGGAGGAGCGCAGTGCCCAGGTTCCCGGCCTCGCGCTCGCCGGAGGCAGTTACAGGGGAGTCGGCGTTCCGAATTGCATCGAGAGCGGCGAACGGGCTGTCTCGAGGATCCTCGGCGGTTGGGGGATGAGCCTCGCCGAAGACCGTGTCGAGGAAAAGCGCACCTACTAAGCCGGTTTCTGCAGGGGAGGGGTTCTCTGTGCCACCCCGGGAGCGGCAGCTTGGGGGGGACCGTCCAACCCCCGTATTGCAGGAATAACATAAAAATGATAACCCAGGTCTTTGGGCAATGGGACATCAGGAAAGACCAGATCTTTTCTTTCTCCGAAGACGACGAAGGTCCCCCTTTCTCGTGGTCTGTCAGATCATCATGTTCCCGCCATCCACGATGACCGTTTGACCTGTCATGAAATCGCTGGCGCTTGAGCAGAGAAAGATGAGGGCACCGACGAGATCCTCAGGCACCTGAACCCTTTTCAGACATCTGGGCGCAATGGCGGCCTCCCTGAAGTCCACAGCTTGGGCGTCATCCTTGGCTTCACTCAGGGTCGATCCCGGGGCGAGGGTGTTCACGTTGATTCCGAAATCACCCAGTTCCCGTGCCAGCGTTTTTGTGAAACCGAGGATCCCTGCCTTGGACGTCACATAGTGGATGCGCATGCCCCGTCCGGCGAACACGCTTCCCGACGAAATATTGACGATCTTACCACTCTTCTGCTGCTTCATATAGGGAGCAACGGCACAACAGCACAGCCACGTCCCCTTGAGGTTTACGAGCATCACCTTGTCCCATTCATCAAGAGGAATCTTATCAAAGGCGACCCTTGAAATCGGTATGGTCGAAAAGACAGCGGCATTGTTGACGAGGATGTCGATCTTTCCGAAGGCCTTCACCGTTGCCTCAGCCATAGCCAGGGTGCTCTTTTCATTCGCCACATCCACCTTCAAGGCCAGGGCCTTGCCTCCTTCCTTCTCCACCAACTTCTTCGTCTCTTCGGCGGCAGGGAGGTCGATATCCGCTGCGACAACACTCGCCTCCTCCTTTGCCAGACTCCGGCAGTAGGCCCGACCAATCCCATGCCCGCCACCCGTCACGATAGCCACTTTGTTCACCAGCGTTGCCATGTTTGCCTCCTCTCCTTTCTGTTTAGTCTTCCATGAACAGTTCGCTCGTTTTTACAAAAAAAAACACAAGACCTAATCTACTCCAGCCTATTCCGTTTGTCAAGGGACTGACCTCGTTGTGTCAAGCCAAAGTAGAAGTGTCCTATTGCTACCAAAGTAGAAATGTCCTGTTTTCAGGTTTTGGGTTCTAGGGGGCTTCCTCTGTGGATTCTAAGCGATTCAAAGGCCATAGGTCTTCAGGGGACGTATCCAGACGGAGTCGCCTTCCGAGATCCCAAGAATCGCCATGGTTTCATGGTCCAGGCGTGCCGTACCGGGCTTTGCTTCTTGGGACAGGACGGCCATTGCGCGTAACGGAGCAGCACGCGAAAAGCTTATCAACTCCACCATCTCCGAAGCAGAAAACAGTTTCTCTGAAGCAGAAAGATAGACCCGCCTGAATACTTCCCCACCGGCTGTTTCCCCGAAGCTCGCCACCGTAAAGAGCCTACGCTGCTTTTTGAGCTGCCTGCGCTTCTCCCCGGTCTTCGGAAGGTCCACCGTAAGGTCCTCCCCGCGGATGACCACCCCGTAGGCTTCTTCCGCATGCTTCACCGAAATGAGCCTGTTTACGATGTCTTGTTTTACCCTTTCGGGATCACGCTCCGTGGGATCGCCGTATCCGCCTCCCCCACCGGGCCTGATCTGGACGATATCTCCCTTCTTAAGAGGGTAACTTCCGATCTTGACGCCGAGGCTCGCAGATCTTCCTTCCCGCGATACCAGCCAGTTCTGGGCGAGCCCCGGATCTCCTCCAAGAAGGCCATAAGCGGGGATCTTGCCCCGTTCTGAAACAACCGAGAGCATTCCGTCGTTGAGAAGTTCTACGTCGATTGCCAAACCCATACCTCCCCGGAACGTTCCAGCGCCACCGGAGTCAGGGTTGAACTCAAAACGACGAAAAAGAAGGGGATACAGGCCCTCGGCCATTTCCATCGATTGAAGGGCCACATCCCCCATCTGCGGTCCCCTGAGGCCGCCTGGGCCGTCCATGCGGCATGTTCCGCCGTTGCCTCCGGGCGGATAGGAATAGTAGATATGGCGCCTTCCCGAAGACCTGTCCACAGTGCTGATGTAGGTATGGTTGATCGCACCAAAGTCGCAGCCAGGGACCGCTTCCGGCATGACGGCACTCAAGGCACCAAGAATGGCCTCCACCGCCCGGACGACCACATCGGTTGCGCCTCCGGTGGCTGCAGGATATCTGGCGTTGAGGATGGACCCCTCAGGCACGTGGATCTGAATCGGCTTCATCACCCCCTCGTTCGTCGGCCCTTTGGGGTCGAATGCGATCTTTATCGCGAGGAGGGCGGCCGTCCACGCCAGCGGGTAACCGCAATTGTACGGCCCCTGGCACTGAGGAGAAGTCCCGGTAAAATCGATCTCGATGTGATCCTCCCCGATCGTTACCTTGACCTTGATGCGAAGAGGTGTGTCATCGAAGCCGTCGTTGTCGAGAAAATCTTCATAGATCGTGGTGATCTTCGGGAGCTCTTTGATTCGAGCGCGCAAATAATTCTCGGAGGCGCGAATAACCTCTTGACAGGCTTCGACCACCGAATCGGGACCATATTTATCCATGAGGCGGACGCACTCTTGCTCTCCGATCTTGCAGGCCGAGATCTGGGCGCGGATATCTCCGCTTCGCTCCTCAGGAACCCGCGTGTTGGCCAGGATGATCGCCAGGGCCTCCTTGTTGAGCCGTCCCCTATCGTAGAGCTTTGTTGGGGGAATGATGACGCCTTCCTGATGGATTTCCGTGGCCTTCCCCGAGAGGCTGCCCGGAGTACTTCCACCCACATCGGTCCAGTGAGCCCGGGTTGCACTGTAAAACATGAAGCGACCCTGATAGAATACCGGCGATGCGATCAGGACGTCGGGAAGATGGATCGTGTGATAAGGTTTATTGCTGATGAAGATGTCGCCCGGCTGGACATCCTCCCCGTACTCCTCAATGACGTCCCGGAGGCCGAAAGGCATGCAACCGATGTGCTGGGGAACGCCCGTATCTACGGTAAGGAGACGGCCTGCGCTGTCAAGAATAGCGTTCGAACAATCCTTCCCGTCGTAGATGACGGACGAGTAGGCGGTCCTGATCAGCGTGTTCCCCATCCGTCTGGTGGCCGATCTCAGACCATCCCGGATGATCTCGACGGTAACCGGATCCAACCTCGCCATGTCACTTCCTCCTGTCAAGGATGATGTTCGTATACGTGTCGATCGAGCAGATCCAATGAGGAGGGACGACCGTCGTCGAGGTATGTTCCTCTATGACCGCCGGCCCCTGAAGCTGGTATCCCACCGGCAATGTCGCACGATCGTAAACGGGACAGTCCACCCAGCCGTCGGCATCCGAAAAGAACACCCTCTTTCTTGTCTTTTCCGAAGGCTGCCCCTGGGCCCTGGGGTAGCGGACCATAATCTTTTCCACCTTCCCGACGGCACCCACTCTCAGATTCACAATCTCCACCGGTTCTCGCGAGGCTGCGTGTCCATAAGTTATCTCATGCTTCCGGTGAAAGGCTTCCTTCATGTCGGACAGGGTGACGGGCCCCCGAATCGAAACCGTGACCTCGTGAGCCTGTCCCACGTAGCGCATGTCCAGGCTGCGAAGGAGGGAGATTTCCGATGTTTGAAATCCCTCCGTTCTAAGGGTCTTAATACCCTCTTCCTCCAGACGGTGGAAGCTCCTCTCCAGATCCTCCGGGTCGACCTTCGAAAGGTCAAGAAGATAGGTCTTGACAAAATCGTGCCGGAAATCACTGCACAGGAACCCCAGGCCCGAAAAGGTACCGGGTGCTGGAGGAATCAATACCTTTGGAATTCCTATTTGGGCCGCAACAAATGCCCCGTGCATCGGACCGGCGCCCCCGAAGACAAAGAGGATGTAGTCCCTGGGATCATAACCTCTGGCCATGGTCAGGGTCCTGACAAGCTCGGCCATCTTGTTGATGGCGATATCGAGAATGCCCCGGGCAGCAACGATAGGATCGAGGTTCAGAGGCCCGGCGAGTTTCTGCAAGATGGCCTCCAGGGCCTTTTCTTTGTCCAGACGCATCCTTCCCCCCACCAGGCTCTCCACACGACCCAGCACGAGATTCGCGTCTGTGATAGTCGGATCCGTCCCTCCGAGTCCATAGCAGACCGGACCGGGGTCGGCGCCCGCACTCTTGGGCCCCACCGTAAAGAACCCTTCCTGATCAATCCAGCCGATGCTCCCTCCTCCGATACCAATCTCCACGATGTCGATGATGGGCATCTTGGCCATATAGCCCGCGGGCCAATACTCCGTGGTGCCCGGCAACTCACCGCCGGTGACGATGTTGCCCTTGCAGGTGGTCCCTCCCATGTCGAGACCGATCACATTCGGTTCGCCAAGAAGATTCCCGATATACTGGGCAGCGACAGCGCCACCTGCCGGTCCGGACTCGAGCATATGCACCGGCTGGACCTTGGCGAGCCGGGAGGTCATCACCCCTCCGCTCGATTGCATGATGTAAAGGCCGGAACGACATCCCTCGTTGGCCAAAACCTCCTCCAGGCGTTCAAGATAAGCGCGCACGACCGGTTTTAGATAGGCGCAGATGACCGTGGTGCTCGTGCGCTCATACTCCCGGATCTCCGGCAGGACTTCGAATGAAGCGGTCACTTCCAAACGGGGCCACCCTTTTCGGACGAAATCTGCAACGACCCGTTCGTTTTCACTGTTGGCATAACTGTTGAGGAAGCATATCGCAACGGACTCGACGCCGGCGCCCGAGAAGAACTCCGTGGCACTTCTTACCTTCTCCATATCGACAGGCTTGAGGATACGGCCCGTAAAATCGATTCGTTCCGGCACCCCCATCCGCCACTTCCTCGGTGCGAGAGGGGGAGGGTTCTGGTAAAAGATGTCGAAAAAGACGGGCCTGTTGGCCCGGCCAATTTCGAGGATGTCCTCGAACCCTTCTGTCGTGAGGAGGCCCGTTCTCGGGCCGCGGCCTTCAATCAATGCATTGATGCCAACCGTGGTCCCATGAACGAATAGCTTCACGTCGGAGAGGCGGACCTTTATTTCTTTAATGGCGCTGAGGACCCCGACAGAGGGATCCCGTGTTGTGAGGACCTTTTCGGAAGAGACCTCACCCGTCTCTTCATTCACTGTTGTAATGTCGGTGAAGGTCCCCCCCACATCCACTCCTATCCTGAACATAATTCCTCCAAGATCCAGCGAAGCTCACATTCCATGCGTCCCCTCCGCTTCCGTTTCGAAGCTTTGTCCAACCTCTCACATCGAACCCCGGCCCTCCAGGAGGTCCTCATGTGCACCTCCCGGGGAATAAGGAACTCTCCCACTTTTGTTTCACCTCGTTCAGATATTGCTTCTTGGCCTCCACGACGGGAGGGAAAGAGTCGATCCACTCAAAGGGGCGACAGGCCTCAATGATGGCCCTGGAGTTTAGAGAAGGGGCCCCGGAGGGAATCATCGGGTCGAGTGGAGTACTCCAACACCTTCGGACAATATCGATGGACTTGTCTGGATCGGATCGTGTGGCAAGAGCCCAGAAAACCTCGTCCATGTCTGTAATATCAATGTCGTCGTCCATCACGATCACATATCGGCCCATGTAGGCCCCTGCTCCGCACTGGGCCGCGATCAGGGCCGCCTGTTTTGCATGGCCGGGATACCTTTGTTTAATCGAAAGGAAAATCAACGACATCGCTCCTCCGGCCGGTGGAACCCAGACCCCACGGACATCCGGAACCCCCGCTTTTTCGAGGTCGTTCCAGATGTTCGCCGATTTTAAGAATGATCTGTAAAAGGCATTTTCATAAGGGGGTTTTCCGGGAGGCGAACAGAGAAGGATCGGGTCATTCCGATACAATACCGTTTTTACCTTGATGAAAGGCTCGGGTCTGGCCGAACTGGCATAGTATCCTGTGAATTCGCCAAAGGGCCCTTCCATCTTCGTTTCACCAGGGTAAGACTCTCCCTCGATCACAATCTCGGCGTCGGCGGGAATAGGAAGGCCCGTATAAGGCCCCTTCACGACCTCCACCGGTCTTCCCTTCATCCCGCCTATGAAATCATACTCTGGTACCCCATAGGGGACCTCCATGCTTCCCGCAAGCAAAATGGAAGGGTCTTGTCCCAAACAGACGGCTACCTTGCAGGGCTCTCCCCTGGAAAAGTATTTCTCCCGATGAATTCGACCATGTTTCCCCGGAGAAATATAAAAGGCAACCGTCTTCCTATCATGAATCATGACCCTGTACGTTCCCAGGTTTACCCAGCCTTCATCAGGATCTTTCGTGATATCGACACCTCCCGTACCGATATAACGCCCCCCATCCAGCTCATTCCATTTCGGCGTCGGGAAGGCCAAGACGTTTACGTCCTCTCCCTGATATACATTTTCGAAGATGGCCCCTTTATCAACGAACCTGGGCGGAATCAATGCCACCCCTTTCAGCTTGTTTTTGATGGCTTCCACGAGACCCATCGCGCTCAAATCAGAGGGAACGCCTAACGTCAACGCGAGCCTTTTGGTTGCGCCCATGGAGTTGATCAACAGGCGAAACCCTTTCGGGTGGTCCTTAACCTCATCGAACAGGATGGCAGGTCCATTCTTCTCTTTATGGACCCATTCTGCAATGGTCCCGATTTCCAGATTCCAGTCTGCACCTCGCACGAGGCGGAGTTCCCCCATCCTTTCCACTTCTGTAATCCATCCTCTGAGGTCTTTATAGCTCATCAATCGCTGCTCCTTTCCCAAACACTTCTCCTCAGCCTCCATGAAAGAAGAGATACGACGCTTCGTTAAACCGACGCTCCGTATTTCGAACGCGAAACCGGACGGGAATCAAGTGACGCCCTTTCTTTCCGGATCGCCTGTAAAACAATGGCCAGCCCCAAACAACCAAACCCAGCCAAATCCGTAGCGAATCCGGGTAATATCAGAAGGAGTCCCCCGATCAAAAACAGGAGTCTTTCAAGGATATTCGTTTTTATCAATAACCATCCTTGAATTGCGGCGACCATCCCGACCACGCCTAGGACGGAGACAAGAAACCGCCAGCCGATCGACAGGTAACTCCCTACGAAGAGCAATGAATTATTGTAGACGAACACGTAGGCAATGATAAACGAGGGCAATACGAGCTTGAAGGCATTCCATCCGGTGTCCGTAAAGTTACTTCCTGCGATCGCCGATGCCGCATAGGCGGCGAAAGCGACGGGCGGAGTCACCATCGACATGATCCCGAAAAAAAAGACGAACATGTGGGCGGCCAAGGGAAGGACGCCCATGGTCGATAGGGCAGGGGCCACGAGAACGGCGAGGATAATATAAACGATGGTTGTGGGCAGACCCATGCCGAGAAAAATCGCCGACACCATGGTCAAGAGCAAGCAAACGATGAGGTACCCTCCGGATAATTCAACAATCATCCCTGAGAATTTCAATGATAACCCCGTGCTCCCAAGGGAGCCGATGATGATTCCGGCGCAGGCAGAGGCGATGGAGATGTCGACGATGTTATACGTCGATCTATTACAGATCGTGAAGACTCTTCCAGGCGTAAGCCATGTTTTCCTCCTGCAAAAACTGATGAGGAGGGCCGTCAAGGTGGCATAAAAAGCCGCTAGGACCGGAGTAGATCCGGAGACCAGAAAAAAGATAAGGGTCGCAAGGGGAAGTAAGAAGTACCCTTCTCCTAAGACTTCATTCGGTCTAGGCAGACTGGCCGGGTCGATCTTCTTCACGTTCAGCTTTTCGGAATAGAAGTAGACCCCCATGGCCACAGCAAAGAAATAGAGAACGGCAGGAAGGGCTGCCGCCTTACAGATGCCGAGATAAGGGATGCCCAGGAACTCCGCCATTAGAAAAGCGGCCGCGCCCATGACGGGGGGCATGATCTGCCCTCCCGTCGAAGCAGCCGTTTCAATGGAGCCTGCCACATGGGGTTGATAGCCCAATCGCTTCATCAGGGGGATCGTGAACGAACCGGTTGTTGCCACATTGGCCACGGCACTTCCTGAGAGGGTGCCCATGAATGCGCTCGAAATCACGGCGGTCAGTGCGGGACCCGATTTCCATCTCCCCGCGATGATTTGAGATAGTTTCATAAAAAAGTCGATGCCGCCCACCGTCTCCATCACTGCGCCAAACAGGATGAAGACGACAACATACCGCATCATCACATCCAGCGCCACGCCGTAAATCCCTTGGTCTGTCGTATACAGAAATGTGGTCATCCGACCGATGCCGAAACCGGCCCCAAAGTAAGTGTAGACCAGAGAGCCAATGGCGATCAGCACGAGTGCCCATCCCGAAGCCCTCCTCGTCCCTTCGAGGACGAGCAAGGTGGCGATTATTCCCAGAAGGACATCCATTCGGGTGGGAACGCCCACACGATAGACGAGATCCGGGTATTCGATATAGATGTAGGCACCGGCAAGAATACTCAAGGCAATCAGGACCCCATCCAGAACGGATGTCCATGGCTTCCCCTTTAACGGTGTGTTTGGAAACACGGGGCGCTTCAAGAAGACCAACACCAGAGTGGCCGAAAGGAAGATGGCCAGTTGTCTTAGAGGAGGAAGCTCCGATGTGATCACGGCATAGGCCGCGAAGAGCGGGTAGGCGATTTCGAGGAAGGCTTTGGTCACGGAACCGATTCGGGTGATCCTCCCCGGGCGGGATGTCATGATCTCGTTTCCCCTGTTGGTTTGGCCTGTTGTTTTGCAACGATCCGTGCCTGCTGATCGATGGCCCCTGTAAGGGGTCCAGGCATTATCTCTTCCAGACGCCGGTTTCCTTGAAATACTTTATGGCACCGGGATGATAGGGCACACCCAGGTCAAAAGCACAGGCCTTTTGCAGGCTGTACCTTTCCGCTGACTTGTGCACGGTCTTCAAGTAGTCGAGGTGTTCGAAGACAGCCTTCACGAACCTATAGGCAACGTCGTCGGTCATCTTGGGGCTGAATACGATGAAACTGTTCTCTGCCAGGATGTTCAATTCCGCCGGCTGATTCTTGTAAGTGTTGGCCGGGATGACGAAGGGCACTAGGAAGGGAAGCTCTTTCAGGATCTTCTTTCTCATCTCATCTTCGATCGGCAGGATCCGCACCTTTTTCAAAAGAGAGATCTCAACAATCGCAGCCGTAGGGAGGGCACCCATAACGACGGCAGCATCGACCATCCCGTCTTTCAGTGCCTCGATGGCCTGGGCCATGCCTACAAATCGCGGCGTGAAGTCCTCATAGGAAAGCCCATAGCTCGCAAAGATCGCCTTGGTTTTGCCCTCAACACCGCTGCCCATCGCCCCGACGCCCACTTTCTTGCCTTTCAGGTCGTAAATCGATCTGATGGGTGACTCATCCAATACAACAACCTCAAAAGGATCTTCGTACATATAGAAACCGATCCGGAGGTCGATTTTTCCCCCAAAGGGCTTGTCCCCTTTGGAGGCGAGGGTCAATTGCTGCGCTGCCACGGTGGCCGCGTTGATTTCTCCCGCCTCGATCAGACGGCAATTCTGGGTCCCGCCTCCGGTGGCCTGGGCCGTCGCATTCAGACCGGCCCATTTGTTCAAGATCTGAGCGACCCCTGCACCAATGGCGTAATAGGTTCCACCAGAGGGGGCGGTCCCGATGAGGATCTTCTCTTGCGCGGTTGCACCCATGGAAATCATCAGTAGGCCGACCACCAAAAACCCCAAAACCGAATGTCTTCTTCTCATGTTCATTCCTCCTTGTGTTGAGATTAAACCGACCCATAGGCCCCCTGTTCCATGATGTTTATCGGGCTCGTTACGGAATCGATTTCATATTCACGAGACGCTGACTATGCAGGGGAAGAATCATGTCCGCGATCCTTCTCAGCCTAACGATACTGTCGTAGGCCTTTAAAGGGTCGACGTGGGGGGCTGGAATGATATCCCCCTTCTCACCAAAGTTCTCGTCGAGCGCGCAGAAGCCCGAGATGACAATGTTGCCCCGGTCTGTACGAACAGAGACCGATTGACCGCCGGCGCTGTGTCCGGGAGAAAAAATGGCCTCAACCCCAGGAATGATCTCGGTATCGCCCTGAATGATTTGAAAATTCAATCCTTCATACCACTCGCCTTTATAGATTGCAGAAAACAACGGATGAGGATGTCTGGCAAACTCTAACTCATCTTTTTGTACAATAATCCTTGCATTCGGAAATTTCTTGGCGTTCAGGCAGTGGTCGCTATGGAGATGGGTCATGATGACCGTCTTAATATCCGATACGGAGATCCCCATTTTTCTGAGAGAGTCTTCTATAGGAGCAGCCTCTTCCCCCCCCGTGGTAAGGATGGAATATTTCCTGAACTCTTCATAAGAGCAACCGCCGTCCACCAATATCGGCTCTTTGCCTCCCTCGATCACCCAAGCCCACGTGGGGGCAAGTATCTTTTCGCCATGGTTTCTGAGATACGTAAATATTCCCTTGTCGATCATGATGTGGCACGTCAGGACAGGAACAATCTTGCATACCCCTTTCATTTCAAGCCTCCCTTTCGTCACAAGGTATCCATACCCTTCACCCAAATAACAAAGAAAGTAACGAGTCACGAAAACTGAGGACTGGGAAGAACAAGTGCTTTTGTAATAAGCTTTTGCTCAGCCCTCAGCACTCACCCCTCAGTCCTATCCTTGAGATGTACGCCGCAGCTAGCCTTCCCTATGCTGGACATGGGGAAAGATGAGGGCAATCCCAGGCTGCGCGGGACAGATGGGCGTCTTTGAGCAGCCTGCTAATGTAAGATCTTCGGCAGCCAAAGGGCGATCTCCGGAATGGCCGCTACCAAGCCCATGGCGCCAAGCATCATCAAGGCCCATGGAAATGAGATTCGATAGATGGTTCCTATGCTGATCTCGGAAGGAGACACGCCTTTCATCACGAAAATCAGAAGACCAAAAGGCGGCGACAAGAGGGCAACCCCTATATTCAAAAGGAAAAGGATTCCGAACAAGACGGGGTTAAACCCGATCACGGCCAGGACCGGCATGAAAATGGGCAAGGTAATCATCATGATGGAAATGTTGTCCATGATCATCCCCATGAACAGAACAATGACCTGCATAATGACGATGAGGGCCCATGGTGGGAGATTGGCTCCCAATACGGCAGCGAGCATTCCGTCCGCCGCTCCGGTCGCCGCCAGGAGCTGACTGAAGCACTTGGATCCCATGCAGATCAGAAAGATCATTCCAATCAGCTCTCCGCTGGCTAGAACTGCCTTATTCACATTCCGCCAATTCAGCCGCCTGTAAAAGGAGGGGACAACAAAAGCCCCCAGGGCCCCTAAGCCGCTTGCCTCTGTGGGGGTCGCAATGCCAAGAATCATTGTTCCAACGACCAGGAAAAATAATATTCCTATCGGCACCATGCGCATAACCGATGCTATTTTTGCTGACGTCGAAATATGTCGCACCGTGTAGAGAGGTGCAAGATCTGGATTCCTGGAGACCCTTATGAAAATGTAGATCATATACATCGCTGCGAGCAATAAACCGGGGCCGATTCCAGCCATGAGCATTTTTCCCACCGGCAATCGGGCCAGAGTTGCCAGCAACACCGTCATGGCACTGGGCGGAATAAGCTGAGCCAGGCAGGCGCCCCCTACGATGGGCCCGATATAGAGGGATTCATGGTAACCTTTCTCCCTCATTTCCGGGCCAAGGGTTGCCCCCATCGCGGCACCTACTCCAAGGATCGAACCGGATATGGCCGCCATAATAACGCTAACGACCACCGTGATGTAGCTCAATCGGCCACGAACTCCCCCAAAAAAAACATCCACCAATTCGAAGACCTCTCTCACGACACCCGAGTGGTAAAGGACCTCACCCATAAGAATGAAAAAAAGTACCGCAAGCATTTCATAGATCGTCAAAACCTCAAAGGCACTCAAGACGAGGATATGCCACGATTTTTCTCCACCGAGCCAAATATAAAGCCCGATGATATTCAAAAGCAGGAAGGCAAAAGCCACCGGGATACCTGTAATAAACAAGAACAGGATCAGCCCCAAGATGATCAGTAAGATGGAATACCACTCCATGATGAGGGATCTCCCGAAGAGAGCAAGAAGGAGTTCAATTGGAGAAAGTTCTTCTTTCCCTTTTAACCGCGTTCTTTCTCTTCCTTCAATGCAGTGATCTTATCATAATTGGCCTTCGCCCTGATGATTCCTTGACAGATGAGCAAGAAGGCACTGATGGGGATACCCATGAACAACAGGAACCGGGGAATCCTGAGCGCAGCGTCTGTCCTGATATGGCCAACAAAATCCTCCACCGTTGACAATACCCCCTGGTAGAATAGGATCGCACACGCCAGGATGACCAACATGGAGGTGATGAACTCCAGCACCGCCCTGTGCTTCTTTTCTCTGATGAGTAACAGCACCACATCAATTCTGACATGGCCCTCCTGGCGCAAGACCCAGGGAGCCAGCAAAAGCGTCACGTAGAAATAGACGTAACGACTTAGGTCATAGGCAAACAGGGTGGGGCTGTTGAACACGTACCGGGCCACCACGTCGAAGGCGGTGATCAGCATCGCAAAAACGACCAAGTAAGATCCCGCGTATCCCCCGGCCGTGATCAGCCACCCGACCACCTTGGAGAGGCCGGTGAGCATTCGGGCAAGGTTGTTCTTCATAGCAGGTCACTTCCCTTGTGCGAGGCGGGAGTCTCAGAGGCGGGGTGTGGGACCCCGCCCTTCATCCCTGAGACTTAAAGGATCCCCGCGTATGCCCTCTCATTTAGGCATAAGCTCCTTGGGCACGGGCAGAATGGTCTTCAGCTTAGCTGCCGTATCGGGTGCGCTTGCTTCGAACTCCTTCCACTGGGTCTGGAACTGGAGACGGACATATTCCTGGGCATCCGCCTTTGAAAACTCCACTGTCTTCAGCCCCAGCGACAGGGCGCGTTGAATCTCCTTCTCAGTGAGTTGTATAAAAAAGTCATAGATCTCCGGTTCGAGGTTTTTTATAGAGTCCACTAATATATCCTGGTCTTTTTTCGACAGTCGATTCCAACTGTCCACATTCATATGGATGAAATCGGAAGTTACATAATAAAGATTGGGCCTTATCACATACTTGAGATGGTCATACCATCCATTTTCAAATAATGTCGGATCAAGGACAAAGAGCACTGCATTGGCGATTTTTTTCTCGAGGGCACTGTAGGTCTCCGGTATGCTGAGCGTGACCGGCGCCATTCCCAATGCCTTGGCCACAGGGACCCACTGGGGGACGACCCGGCACTTCAGGCCCTTCAGATCGGCCAATGTCTTAACCGGCGGGACGGTCAACATGCCGAAGCCCTGGCCATGAAAGGGCCACCCCAGGAGCGTCAGATTCATCTTTGTCCTGTAAACCTTGTCCAGTATCTGTAATGTGCCAAGCTTTCGATGCTCCATGGGTGAGGCAAAACAAAGCTGCATGCCCGTGCCATCTGGCATGATCGTAGGGTAAAACGCCGGGGTGTTGCTGACAAAATCGAAAGATCCCTTGGACACAGGGGCTAGATTCTGGAAAGGGGATATGACCTCCGGACCGCCTCTCCACTGGATGGTTATCCTCCCTTTGGAATTTTCTGCGACTTTTTCCATCCACTTGAAAAGATATTTGTTCCACACGTGATCCTTGGTGTATGCGGAAATCACCGTCAACTTAACGGGCTTGTCAGCATCGGAAGCCGCTTCGCATCCAAGCGGCGTCATACTGTGCAGGATCATGAAGGAACCAAGCAAAACCAGACCAAAACAAATTCCATTCTTTTTCATCGGATCACCTCCAACTTATATAGAGTATGGGTGGTGACGAGGTCAACCCCCGACACCAAGATATTGGGAATAATAACCTGACCTGTTTTGATTGGCGGCCCCACTCTGACCTTGGCTGGCTTTTACTTCCCCGAAACACACATCCACATTTTTCTCCACGACGGTCACATCCACGTTGTAACGCGAAAGTTCTCTGGCGATGGCTAACCCTGTGCTACCGGCCCCAATGACGAGCACCTGGGTTTCTAACCGTTTCTCCATTGCTTCTCTCTTGGCTGGTTCCATGGGACGTCGATTCTAATCGGATTGCCGCACGTCACGAAGAGGAGGTTATTTCTTTGGCCGTTTAATTTTTCATGCAACGGCCCCGTCGCAGTTTTCTCGTTACTCTACCTAAAGGAATCCTTTTTGTCAAGACACCTTTGATGAATTCGTAAAAAGTCAAAAAAGTAAGAAAATGTCATGCTGAACTTGGTTCAGCATCTAACAAAATCAATGTGTTACGAGACCCTGAAACAAGTTCAGGGTGACAAATCAGGACTTTTTACGAGACCATCACCTTTGTAAAGATTATCTTTTTAAATACACTGGATGGATGTAGCTTCTTAAAGTCGGCTATCATCTTCGAATCTCTGACAGATTTCTATCTTCCATGTTACATGTTACAGGAAGGAAGGGGTAAGAAAAGGGATTGCAAAGCCCATTTACTTTTACTGATGTTGACTCCGAAATAACTCTGCTGGGGAACTTCCACCCGCCTCATTAATACTCCCTTAATACTCCCTTTCCCATGGGGCGGACCCATCTGGAAATTGCTATGAAATCAAATTTTTGATATAAATAGGTCAACGTCGGGGGGGTGATTGAAACCAAATCAAGAGAGGATAGAAGAAACAGTCTATTACGATTGACCTTTGGCCGGAGAGGTTCAGTGACGGGAGAGGAAAACTGACTTTCACGAAGCAGGCAGACCTTACTTAACACTTAACAAAAGGAGGAGACGTTATGAAGAAACTCATTGTTTTTGTCGCTGTGATTCTATTGGTGGCGCCCTGTGTCTTTGCGGCGGTGAAAGAGGCGGCGAAGGTTCCGGCAAAGGCCGCGGATAGTCAAAAGGCCCTGGCGGAAAAGGCCAGGGCGGAAGGGAAGGTGACGTTTTATGCCAACATCACCTCCGTGGAGCCCATCCTGGAGGATTTTGGAAAGAAGTACGGCGTCAAGGCGGAGTATACAAGACTCTCCACCACCAAGTTCATCGC
>JAZDGZ010000087.1:0-3596 GCA_043806375.1 Pseudomonadota bacterium
CGATGAGGGAAGCGGCAAATTCCCTGCCCAGGGTCCGCCCTATAAAGAAGGCGGCGCTTGCACCTACCATGGCGCCTACCCACACATACAGGAATCCCCGGTAGGGGCCGAAGATGGCCGCCCCCAGGCCGGTTAGCAGGGTCCCCGGAAGGACGAGGCATACACCGACGGTATAAATCACCATGTAAACGACCGGTGCCCAGAGGCCCGCCCTGTCCAGGAAACGCCCCAGTGCGGCGGCCGTGAGGTATCCCTTGACGGGGGTAAACCTCACGACGTAGATAGCCGCGATGATGAAGGCAATAAGGACGACTACCTTGATCATCGCACTGCTACGGCTCTTTGCCGAAGTATGGACCTTTTCATCCACGGTCTTACCTATTTATTCATTTCACCACCCGCTCCCCTTGAACCCTTCGACAGGCTCAGGGTTCAGGATCGCTAGAGACACAGAGGTCGCAGAGAGCTGGATCTTTTCTGGAGAATCGGGAGATGCCGATTCTCCAGAAGTCTTCGCCGCCCTTGACTCAAGAGGCACTCTTGAGAGGAAAATCATTTTGTCTGTCGGCGTCTTCCGACAGACAAAATACGATTGCTCTGTGCCCTCCGTGTCTGGTGAGTCAAATTCCTTCTATGCACTGCATAACATGGCGTCCTGAACTCAGGTCTTAATTGCCCCTCCTCATGTAAAGCCCGTGCCGGCCGTGCAGGTATAACAGTGGTCCGCCACAGCGATGGGGTTTCCCGGGGCCGGCGGACCGGGCATCTCTGAAACATGAACCTTCTTCCCGCCCATATACAGACCCTCAGCAAGGTTAAAATCACAATCGTAGAGATATCCGTCCCATGAGGCGGAGACCAGGGTCCGGCACATAAGCCCTTCGACGGCACAGGCATTGAAACTGGAGGCGAGCCTCCCCAAATAGCTTTCAAGATTACCCGACTGCAACAGCCATTGCCGGAACCGTCCGAGGGGAACATTGGCAAAGGTAAAGAGGCTGTCAAAAACGACCCCCCATTTGTTCTCCAGGACCTGGCGGAATCTTTTTTCTATCTGAGCCTGCGACGAAGGGAGAAAGGCCCCTGTCGGATTGGATACCAGGTTGAGCTCAAGGCCCGATCCCTCCTGTCCATATCCCATGGCATTGAGCCTCCTGAGGGCGTCGATACTCGATTGAAAGATACCCTCTCCTCTCTGGGAGTCTGCCTGCGCCTCATTTAGAGAAGGGAAAGAGGCCACAATGACCACCCGACGCTCTCTTAAAAGACGCAGGAGGTCCTCTCTCTTTCCGTCGTTTAGGGCGGACAGGTTGGAGCGAAACATGATTCTTGCCGGCAGGGAAGAAAGCCCTTCGATGAGCTTAACGATATTCGGGTTCAGCTCAGGCGCCCCTCCTGTGATATCGATCGCCTCGAAACAGCCCCTCTCGGCGTAGGACATCACCGCCGTCGCCGTCTTCAAATCCATGTTCTCTTTGCGCCCCGGGCCCGCACTCAGATGGCAGTGCCTGCAACTCTGATTGCAGAGAAACCCTACGTTGATTTGCAGGGTGGTCGTCACACCCCGATCCAGTTTGAGCCCACTTCCGGAGAGGGTCTCACAAAAGGGCTCCACCGTCAGGGCCACCTGTCCGGATACCTGCTCTACTTCGGCTAACGCCTGCTCGGGATATATCTCCATTGCCTCCGTTGTCATTCCTTCTACATGGAGAGCTTCTGGGCCACGTTCCGCATCTGGATGCCGTGGACCAGAGAGGCACCCCCTCGGATAGCCGTTACCACATGAACGGCCTCGGTCATTTCGGCGAGGTTGGACCCCTTATCAAGGCAGGACTGTGTGAAGGCATCGATACAGTAAGGGCATTGGATCGTGTGGGCAACGGCAAGGGCGATGAGTGCCTTTTCCCTCTCAGTAAGTTCCCCTTCGGCAAGAACCGCAGCATAATAATCAAAAAACTTCTGGGCCAGCCCTTGCGCCTCCTTTCCGATCTCTTCGAACTTTGGCAGGTCATCTGGTTTGTAATAGGTCTCCATCTCTAGATTCCTCCTCTTGAGCCTCTTTAGAAGTCCTTTTTCGCCCTTCGATACCCTGGTCGCCTTAGGCGCCGCCATAAGTCAGGCGGGTAAACCTCAGGGCGAAGGATATCGAACCATGAACGCAATTACTCTAGCCTTGGCGTTTTATTACGCCGGGTTGATAGAACATAAACTGATCGGTTCCGGGTTCAGAGTTCAGGGTTCAAAGGTTATAACCGATTGCTGCCACTCATTCTTTTCTTCAAAGCTGTGCCGCCCGGAGAACGACGTAGGGGCGGCTTCTGTGCCGCCCGAACTCCGGCAGCCACGGCCTCCGGCCCGTAGGGCCTACGCCCCGGAGGGTGGGCTGCCCTACGTGTCGCCCGAAGCCCGGCAGGCGCAGTGAGCTGGCGTTGGGGTTGCATTGATGGCCAGAACCTTTGGCTGCCGCTGTTTAGGTGTCTTCAACCGTGAACCTTGAACGTAGAACTGCTCAACCTAGGTAGAAGTAACCTTTCTACCGGCCCTTTTCACTGAGCCTGCTCTTTGCGGCGGGACCCCAGGTCCCTGCCTCGTAGGGAAGGAGCCTCTCCTCCCTGTTGCCGCAGCTCTCGCATCCCAACAGGATAGGCGTGAGGAAAGACCAGCACAGCTCCACTCCATCCTGTCGCCAGAAAAGCATGTGATCGCCCACCATGCAATCCAACAACACCTTTTCATAGGCATCCAGCAAGGGGCCTTGGTAACCCTGATGATAATGGAAATCCATGGTCACGGGTCTCAGCGCAACATGCGCGCCAGGATTCTTGGTCTGAAAGGTCAAGGTAATCTTTTCATCCGGGTAAATGCCGAGGATGAGGCGGTTGGATGAGATCTCCTCTCCCAGGGTCTCGCGAAACATGGAATGGGGGATTTCCTTGAACTGTATGACGATTTCTGTCAACTTCCCGGCCAGCCTTTTGCCGGAACTCACAAAAAAGCGCACGCCCTGCCATCGCCAATTATCCACAAAGACTTTCATCTTGGCATAGGTGGGGGTGAGGGAGTCCGGGCTCACACCCGGTTCCTCGCGGTAGCCGGGCACTTCTCTTCCCTCGATCGTGCCCCGGTCGTACTGACCAAGGACAAGGTAGTCCTCTATAGCATCAACAGGGAAGGGCCTGAGAGATCGATAGAGCTTTGCCTTTTCATCCAGAACCCTGTCGGCCTCGAACAGAGAAGGTGGTTCCATGGCGGTCAGCGCCAGAAGCTGCATCATGTGGTTTTGGAACATATCTCGCAGAACGCCGGCCTCTTCATAGTATCCTGCCCTGTGTTCCACACCAAGGCTTTCAGCCGCCGTGATGCTCACATAATCGATGTATCTCCGGTTCCATATCGGTTCAAAGATGGCGTTGGCAAAACGGAACATCAATATATTCTGGACCGTCTCCTTGGCCAGGTAATGGTCGATCCTGAAGATCTGGCTTTCCTGGAAGTACTCGTGAAGGCTTCGGTCGAGGGTGACGGCTGTTTCGAGATCCCGGCCGAATGGTTTTTCCACAATGATCCTCGACCAGCCCATCCCATCCCTCCCCTCG
>JAZDGZ010000088.1:0-3324 GCA_043806375.1 Pseudomonadota bacterium
TCAATATTAGAAACTGTGGTGGTTTATGGCAACCCCAAAATCCACGGTGACCACGAAAAAGGCGCCGCCAGAGCCGAGAAGAAAAAGATCTTAGAAATGGATGCAGAGATGTGTTAGAATCATTAGATTATTTACCAGCGAATCAAAGAGATGGGAAGAAAAGGATAATTTTCTTGACAGAAGAAAAATTTAGGGATTATGCTAGGCGGTTATGACTCAAAGCCGAGGCGGGAATTTTAATGTTTGAAAGTCTGACAGAAAAATTCAACAGGACCTTCAAAAAGTTAAGAGGGCACGGTAGGTTAAGTGAAAAGAACATTGAGGAGGCCCTAAAAGAGGTCCGACTGGCATTGCTCGAGGCGGATGTCAATTACAAGGTAGTCAAGAAATTCATCGAGGATATTCGGCACCAGGCCATGGGGGCGGAGGTCCTTGAGAGTCTGACGCCGGGCCAACAGGTGATCAAGGTCGTCAATGGAGAACTGACGCGCCTGATGGGGGAGACTAGGCAGGAACTTCAGCTCACAGGGAGGACCCCGTTCACAATCATGTTGGTGGGACTGCAAGGATCAGGCAAGACCACGACCGCAGGAAAGCTCGCCCTCCATCTCCGGCGGCATGGTAGAAACCCTTATCTTGTCCCTGCCGATATTTACAGACCTGCTGCTATTGAGCAGCTTGAAAAACTGGGATCTCAATTGGGCGTCCCTGTCTATTCCTCTGAGAAAAGACAGAAGCCGGAGGAGATCTGCCTCGACGCCCTTTCAAGAGCGGGGAGTGCCGGCGTCGATACCCTCATCATCGATACGGCAGGACGCCTGCACGTCGATGAGGAGCTTATGGCCGAACTGGCAAGGATTAAGGAGAAGATCCGTCCCACGGAAATCCTCCTGGTGGCCGATGCCATGACCGGTCAGGATGCCGTAAATGTGGCCAAGCATTTTAATGATCTCCTCGACATCAGCGGTGTAATCCTCACAAAAATGGAGGGTGACGCCAGGGGTGGTGCGGCCCTATCTATTAAGGCTGTGACCGATAAACCGATCAAATTCATTGGCGTCGGAGAAAAGCTCGACGCCCTTGAACCCTTTTTTCCGGAGAGGATGGCCTCCCGAATCCTCGGCATGGGCGATATGATCACGCTCATAGAAAAAGCCCAGGCCGAATTCGATCAAGAAGAGGCTGAGAAGCTGGAGAGGAAGCTGAGAAAGAGGGAATTTGACCTGGAGGATTTTCGGGCGCAGCTTGGGCAGATAAAAAAACTGGGGTCCTTGGAGCAGATCCTTAGTATGTTGCCCGGCATGGGACAGCTCAAGCAGCTCAAGGCATTGAAGCAGGACGATAGGGAACTGATCAAGATTGAGGCCATCATCAACTCAATGACCAAAGGGGAAAGACGAAACTACAGGATCATAAACGGGAGCAGGAGAAAGAGGGTAGCCGTTGGAAGTGGGACAAAAATACAGGACGTGAATCGGCTTCTGAAAAATTTTGCTCAGACCAAAAAGATCATGGAGAACGTGACCAGAAAGGGGATTCAGAATGTATCGTCAATGTTCCACTAAATTGCTGTTTAGCGACAAGAGAAGGGGGTGTAAATTTAATGGCTGTTAGGATTAGACTGTCAAGAAGGGGAGCTAAGAAAAGGCCTTTTTATCGTTTGGTGGCTGCCAATTCCGAAGCCCCGCGAGATGGGAAATTTCTTGAGATTCTAGGGTCCTACGATCCGACGAAGGATCCTGCTCAAGTCAACCTGCACAAGGAAAAGGTCAGTTACTGGCTGGAAAAAGGGGCCACGGTCACAGGGTCGGTCAGGGATATTTTGAAGAGAGAAGGCTTACTGTAGGGCTCATAAACGGGTCATTTGAATGGGTGTGGTGTTGAACTCAAGAATGGAGGGTTTATGATGATGAAGGAGTTGATCTCGTACATAGCCAAGGCTCTGGTGGATAAACCTGAAGAGGTAACCGTAACCGAAATAGAGGGTGAACAGACCTCTGTGATAGAGCTGAAAGTGGCCAAGGACGACCTAGGCAAGGTCATTGGCAAGCAGGGGCGAACGGCTCGGGCCATGAGGACCATACTCAGTGCAGCTTCCACCAAGATTAAAAAAAGATCTGTTTTGGAAATCATCGAATAACCTTGAGCCAGGGTTTTCCTGATAATCACCTTCTTGTGGGGAAGGTGATTCGACCCCACGGGCTGGGAGGGCTTCTGAGGATCAGGTCCTACGCTCATTCTGAGGAGATGTTCTTGCGGTCAGGGGGCGTCTTCTTCGAGCTTCGTTCGGGAGAAACCCACAAATGTCAGGTGCTATCCGTCGTTCGTCACAAGAGTGTCTACCTCATGAAGTTGGAGGGATTAGATTCTCTGGAGACTGCCGATAGATATAGGGGAGCGTCCATATTTGTGAACAAGGATGCCCTTGGCCGTGAGGACGACGAAGAGTATTTTTGGCATGAGATCATTGGCCTGAAAGTCTACTTGGAGACCGGACGGTTCATAGGCATCATCACACACATTTTGCCGACAGGCGGTAATGACATTTACGTGATTCAGGAGGAAAAAGGAGAGGTTCTTATTCCCGCCATCCATGAGGTGGTGAAAAAGATAGATCTGGACCATAATAAAATGATTGTTTCCGAAATGGAGGGGCTTTTTGAATTGAATGAGGTTTGACATTCTCACTCTATTCCCCGAACTGTTCTCGTCTTTGCTCAAAGAGAGTATCTTGGGTCGTGCTATCAAAGAGGGATTGGTGGATGTCCGCCTCACAAACATTCGCTCCTTTGCCCATGGGCGCCACCGCGTGACGGACGATCGCCCATACGGGGGCGGCAACGGCATGGTCATGAAGCCTGGTCCAATAGACCGGGCCTTGAAATCCGTTGATAGGGTCAGTGATCGATCCCTTGTCATTCTGCTCACCCCCCAGGGCGAGGCTTTTGAACAGTCTTTGGCGTGGGAGTTATCCCGTTTTGATCAGCTTGTCCTGATCTGTGGTCGATACGAAGGTGTCGATGAGAGAATCAGGACGGGTTACGTTGATAGGGAACTGTCCATCGGAGATTACGTCTTGAGTGGTGGGGAATTACCGGCTATGGTTGTGTTAGATGCCGTAAGCCGCCTTATTCCCGGTTTTCTGGGAGGGGAGAGATCCAACCTGGAGGATTCGTTTGAGGACGGGCTCCTGGAATATCCCCATTATACCCGACCAAGGGTTTTTCAAGGCGCTGACGTCCCGGAAGTTCTCCTATCCGGGGATCACGCAAGGATACGAGACTGGCGAAGGAGCGAATCCCTTAAAAGAACGCTCGAGAGAAG
>JAZDGZ010000089.1:0-7013 GCA_043806375.1 Pseudomonadota bacterium
GGTTTCTCCGCCCTGAGCGGCCGCCAGGACCTCTTCTCCCTTGCCAAAGAGCTCAAGGACGCGGGTGCGACAACCATCCTGGCCGGCCCTCAGGCAGACGTGGACTACCTGGGGGAAGAAGGCTGGAAAGACCATAGCCACAGATTCAAGGGCCTTTCAAGCCACTTCTCCTTTGCCCTTCAAGGTCCGGCTGAACAGATTATCTCTTTCTTGCAAGACGTGAACGGAAAAGCATGGCCGGAGGCCCCCGGAATCCTATCTCTCAGCGACGAGGAGAGGATCCTTCACAACACCAAAAAGAACTGGGAGGCGGGCTTTCTCAGAAGAGTTCTATGGAAAAACATCTACCGCCTGGGCACAGAAGGGCTCACCCCTTTACCGATCCAGACCGCCCAAGTCTTGCAGCACATAGGATGCCCCCATGCAGCACGGTCGAGATGGGCCGAAATTGACTATCCCGTCTCTCTGGTCGGGAAAGATGAAAGAGTCAGAGTCCTCCTGAGGGGATGCAGCTTTTGCGATGTGGCTATCGACAAGGGATTTCATGGATCCTTGGATATCGGCAGCGTTCTGTCTCAGATCCACGGGCTACCCGAGATGGCCGACGGAAGAAAGATCCCCTTTGAGCTGATCAATGAGAATGCCCTCCCCGGACTCCCTCACCTGCTGAAAAGGGTTAAGGCCGTCCAGCTCGGACTCTCCCAGATCAACCTCACGCTCAGGGCAGATTGGTTTGTTCGGGGGGAGGAGCATCTGAGGGAGGCCCTTCGGATCGGCGCTGACATGTAACTAAAAATCCTTTTGAATTCGGTCGGCATTGAGTCCTTTGATGATCGAATATTGGCCAATCTCAACAAAGGCCTGACTGTGGAGACGAATCTGAAGGCCATTGCCTTGATGAGACGACTCAAAGAGGAATTACCAAGGGTATGGAGGTATGCGAGGCAGGAAGGGGCCGTCCATGGTTTCATCCACCCCACGCCGTGGGACACCCCGGAGACCTCCGACAATATCCAGGGGATTATAGACCGCTACACCCTTCCCCTGGATGTCTTGCCGAACCACAGCGTCCCCCTCATTATCCATCACGCCTCAGCCTTAGGGGATTGGATCAGAGAGATAGAAAGGAGAGAGAGCGTCCAGTTCAAGAGGGAGGTCTCCATCATCGGATGGTGGCAACTGGGCGACAGATTCACCCTCTGAAAGGAGGAAACGATGAAGGTAAAAATCGACTACGACCTGTGCATGGGCGACAGGAATTGTAACAAGGTTTGTCCTGAGGTTTTCGAATACAACGAAGATCAGCTCGTCTCCCGAGTCCTCGTTGATGAAGTTCCCAAGCACCTGGAGAAACTCGTAAGAAAGGCAGCCGAGGAGTGCGTTCCAGGGGCTATCATCGTTGAGGATTGATCCCTTCCAGCTCTCTTGAATAGCAAGGATTCCGGGGCTCCCGCCCGTCTCTTGGCCCTAGGCCCACCGTCCCGGTATCGAGGTATGGCAGAATTTGCATCTGCCGCCTTCAAGGTTGTGCTGTGAGAGAGAATACCCCTTCCTCTCCACCAAGATTCTGCCGCAATGATGACAATAGGTGTGGCAAGCCTCGTGTCCGGGGACGTTGCCCAGATAGACATAGCGGATCCCCTCTTTCAGGGCCAGGTCCCTGAATTGCTCGAGAGTGGCAATAGGCGTCGGGGGCAGGCGGATGAGTTTGTACTGGGGAAAAAATCTTAAGAAGTGAAGGGGGTAGTCAGGGCCCAGTTCCTTCAGAATCCACCCGCACATGCGCTTGATCATGTCAGGGTCATCGACATAGGTGGGTATCACCAGTGTCGTGATCTCCAGCCAGACGCCCGCCTCGTGAAGCCCTTTAAGGGTGTCGAGGACAGGCTGAAGCCTGCCTCCGTTCAAAGAGCGATAGATGTTGTCGTCAAAGGATTTCAGGTTGATATTAGCGGCGTCGAGGTACTTGGCCAGTTCATGGAGAGGCCTCTGGTTAATGTAACCGTTGGAAACCAGAACGTTCTTTAAACCCGTCTCATGGGCCAGCTTTGCCGTATCAAAGGTATATTCGTAATAGGTGATGGCCTCCGAATAGGTATAAGCAACGGAAGGGCATCCCTTTTTCCGCGCCTCTCTCACCACATCCGGCGGAAATAGTTCAACAAAATCCACGTCCTCCGGTCTTTTCTGCGAAATTTCCCAGTTCTGACAATTCAGGCACCTGAAATTGCACCCCGTCGTGGCGATGGAAAAAATGGAAGTAGCCGGAAAAAAATGGTTCAAGGGCTTCTTCTCGATAGGATCGACGTGCACCGAACAGGGGTTCCCGTAGGCAAGGGAATACAATTTGCCTTTGATGTTGACCTTGGAACGGCAGACACTCCGATCACCGGGCGATAGGACGCAGCGGTTCGGACAGACACCGCACCGGGTCTTTGTGCCGTCCGAGGCATAATGGAAGGCCTCCATGGACCATTTCCACAGGCTATCAGGAGCCTCTTTCCTGAATATCTCTCCTTTGATGTCCCTGCCGATTCTCCCCTGATTCAACGAAAATCCCCAGCCCTTGCTGGCGCAAAAAAGGGCTGAAAGGCCGAGACACACAGACTTCAGAAAATCCTTTCGTGTTAGAGATCCCTTCATCTTCTAAATCTCTTTTCCTTTAGCGAATAGGATAATGATGTTGCTGGAAATCTTGACGAGTATCAAGAAAACAATGGCCGATTGGATGCCCCACAGGGGTATCAACAGAGTGCCTGTCGCGAGGGTACCTATGGCAGCACCCGTCAAATCGGCCGCCAGGCAGCCTGCAGCGGGACTCTTCTCTTCACCGATGATCCCTGTTGCAACAGGGAACTGGTATCCGCAAAAAAAGGAGAACACAAAACAATAGAGGAGAAAAAAGAAAGGGTGGAGGTCTCCCTCTCCCTTGAAAAAACCAATCCACACAAAGAACACGATCAGGAGGCATAGAATGATCAATTCAGAGACAACGAGATCGGCCCGTTTTCTGTCCTTGTGGAGGTTTCCCAACAGGGCCCCGGGGAATAGACCCAGAAGAAAGGTGGTGATGATCGCCCCAATCTGCAGGTAGAGATAGCCGTACATCACCTGAAAGGTAAAGATGACCAGCATCTCCACTCCCATGGTCGCCAGCCCGGTGGAAAAAAGAATATATTCCTCTTTTTTCATGAAAACGAAATAGAGAATGGTGAGGCCCAGAAGGACCATAAAAAAAACCCTGGGCGACGCCCCATGCTTCAGGAACCACTCCTGAAAGATGAGGGACATGACCTTCGGGGAGAAGTCCATGTTGATGTCGCCGTTCTGATCTATCGCCTCCTGGAGAAGCTTGATCCTCTCTGCGGTCACGTTGCCGCGGTAGAAACCTTCGATATAGGATGTCCCTATTGCCTTCATCGCCAGCCTTTCAGGAATGTCAGACGACAAGGCCCCATCGCTGCATATGAAGTAGGCCTCCTCCCCTGGAAGGATCAGGACGTTTTTGAAGTGCAAGCGAGCCGTATGGTAGAGTGAAGAAAGCTTCTTTTTCTGAATTTCGCTCAAGTAATTCGGGGAATAGGGGAGGCTAAAGGATAGGACACCCGCGCCGGAGAGGACCCCCTTGGCAATGGAAAAAAACTCGCTCGTAAAAAATCGGTTTAATTGGAAGGTGTCAGGCTCAGGTAGATCCACGATGATGGCATCGTACCGTCGACTCGTCGTTTTCGCATAATGCCGGCCGTCTTCGTTATAAATATTGAGGTTGGCAGTCCTTTTGATAAAACCGAGTTTTTCGGCGATGCCTGTCAGGTAGGGATCGAGTTCAACGTAGTCCACATGTTTTGGACGATGTTTGGATAACTCAGCGAGTGTTTCACCGAGCCCTCCGGAAACCAGCAGGATTCGGTCGACTGCCCCGATCTGGCTCAAGGGATAGTGGACCTTCTCCTCACTACGAATCGTATCGGCATCAGAGTAAAGAGGGATTCCCGACTCCCAGAATGTATGCTGTGGACCTTCCTTGCTGATCACTATTCTCCCGTAAGGAGATTCCACATAGCTGAGAATATTTCCGTATTGCCTGGATAATGTGGTCATCTCAAAGTTGCTGCTCAGGGAGAAGTGATAAAAGAGAGCACTTAGGAGAACGGTCAATAGAAACAGAAAATACCTTCGGCATCCCAGTTGAAGCATAAGGGCTACGGCGATCAGCAAGGCCGAAGTGAGGGCTATCGTTTTGAAAGGCTTCATCCAGTAGACCAGGACAAAACTGAAAAGGATTCCCCCGGCAATGTCCCCTATACTATCCGTGAGGTAGAGCTCGCCGGAGGTAAAGGGATAATGCCGATCGTTAAGGACCCTCAGGGCGTAAGGAAGAATGAACCCTACCAGAAGACAGTATGGGGCTGTGGTGGCCAGGATATAAAGAAACATCGGATAGAAGCCTGGGGCGGCGCCATGAATGAAGAGCGTCTCCCGCAAATCTCTGATGAGGACAATCTGAAGTAGTGGCCAGAGTCCTGCGGCGGCGATGAGGATGCTGTAGGCGCTCATGGAGGAACGCTTAAGGGCCTTCGAAACGAGACTGCCGAGGCCGGTTAACAGGAGCCAGGAGAAGAGCACCAAGGAAATGGTGATTTCATTCCCATGAAACTGGGTCAAGAATTCCCGGATGGTGATAAGCTGGACAGTAACAGAAGATATGCCGGTCCCTATAATGGACCAGACAAGGAGGCGTTTTGCGTTTCCCTTCAATCTAACGTCTTCAGAGCGTCCTTTGAATATCACATCATTTGTCTGCCGGCAACATTGCTTAATAGGCTTGCCCCGAGCGCCTATTCATCAAAGGCCTGGACCTGATAGGTAGAAACCTCAAGTTTTTCTTTATTCCACGCATCCTCGTCCAGACCTGCCTTCAGACAGAGGTGTCCCAGAAATGCCCTCTTGTCTGGAAGTTGATCCCATACCTGTGGGAGAAATGTCGCTTGACGAAATCCTTTCTTGATGATCAGCCCGTCTATGCCCGGTCTCAGTTTCCCCAGGAGGTCATCCCCATCGGCATACTCAAGGGTCTTGGGTTCAGTAAGTATGCTGATCTCGATCTTTGTCCTTTCAAACTCCTCCTTGGAAAGGGGCCTGAACCTGGGATCTCGGAAGGCTGCATTGATGGCATTCGCCTGGATCCCCTCCAGAAGGGACTCCTGAGGGATGATGTGGCCGATACAACCCCTCAGACAATCGTCTAGGGTGAGGGTAACAAAGGTACCGCGTTTTTCAGAAAATCTTGGGGATAGTTCCTTATGGGATTGAGCCTGTCCCTTTTGATTCAAAAGGCCGTCCCCGATCGTCTTTCGGGCCACTGAAAGGAGATATTTCCCTTCTTCTTGTGTCAATTGATCCCTGTCTGGCATCTCCCCCTCCTTGGCTTTTTCCAGACACCCACATATACCGGCCTCCTTTGCGTAAAGGTCCTGGCTCTCTATCCACAAGAGGCAGACTAGAATGACTGAGAGAAGATACATAGTGATGAGGGCGCGAAGTCCGCGGCGAAAATTCCAAAAGGTCATCCCCTCCAGCCTCGGAAGCCTCCTGTAAACCTGCCTTATCCCGTCCTTCTTGTCAAAGATATGAATCATATCCAAACGTGTGGGCGCCATTACACACGGATTGCCGGATCTCCCATGGATCGGCTACATGATCCGATAAGTGGGTATTTCCAGTCGCGTCTTCTTGCATTTCGGGCACCGACTCGGACGCGTGAATCGCTTTCTCTCTTCAAAGACATAGCCGCACGACAGGCACCGAAAAGGCAGGATGGCGAGTCTCCTCTTTCCCTTTGAAGCAGCGGAACGTGCAACGTGAGAAAGATGATCATAGACTTCCTTCTCCCGAATTCCTACCATTTGGGAAAGCTCTTTGGCGGTCATCTCCTTTTCATCTAATAGAGCCGTTATCAGCTGACGCAGCGTCTGCGAATGGTTCCGCTCATTGACCGCCATGAGGCATTCTCCGAATACATCCTCTCAGGGCAAGGCAGGTTGGTCGGTGGTGGGCAAAAACGTTAGGGACGCGTAAGGAGGCTTCCCGGTAGGGCGCCATAACATGTGGATTTCTCTACCTCGTCTGTTTAGTAATAAATCTCCGGCGCCTTAAGCCCTCGTATTCTCCTGAAAGCACGTCCCCTAGATCCCTCAACAGGAACCGAAGATAGGCCAGGCTTTCTGGCACGGAATCCGTATCGGCCTGCTCAAATGCCCTGTCGATGTCATCCACGATGGTCCCCATCTCTTCTATGATATCAAACTCCGTATCCATTATCGTGCTGTCACGATGGTCCGCTGTCATTGAATACTCCCTTTCCTACGCCCCTCCACCTAGCAGGCTACTAGTAATATGCCTTGACCTCAGCCGCGGTGGCCTTCAGAGAAAATTCAAGCTCCTTTAATGTGATGCCGAAGAGACTGATCTTATCGCTGTAGTGAAGGCTCAAGACGACTCGATTCTTCTCATCCTTTTCTATGGAAAAATCATCCGCCTTGACATCAAGCCCCCTCTCTCTCATCTTCTCAGCCAATAGGCTCCTGGTATCTTCAGGGCTGTTCTTTGTCGCATAAATCGCAGTCACTTCCATGTCTTTTTTCACCCAGTACCTGTCCCAGAAAGGCCTGACGACATCCGCGGCGGCCCAAAGAAAAACAGCCGCCAGGATGTAGGGGAAACTCTTCTTGATCATCTTCATCTCATGCCCTCACCCCTATATATTACCATGTTCACCCATGGAAGGTCAAAGGCCTAGATGGGAATATCCATAGACTCAAGCACCTCCTTGACTTGGGACTGTGTCAAAAGCCCCTGTTTCGAAAGGATTTCTCCAATCGATCTGTGCCTCCTCTGCTCCATATTTTCCATGAACTGAATCTCCATGGCGTCCAACACCTGAGCCGGAGTCACAAACCCTTTTTCCACAGCTATTATTCCAAAACGCTTTTCGAGGTGTTCCGATTTCACCC
>JAZDGZ010000090.1:0-4585 GCA_043806375.1 Pseudomonadota bacterium
TGCACTTTAACGTGCGGATCCAGTCCACCACACTCATAAAAGAGGGCCTTTTTCATTGAGGGGTGGAGGCGCACGAGGTCGTCGAGACACTCGCCCACTGTCTTGCCATCGACCTCAAACAAATCCTTGCCCTTTCCAATAGTAAAGCGAAGGCGGTCTGGAAGATATAACTTTATACTCATCTTAGGGCGCCTCCGGTTATCCCATCATGTTCTTCATCATGGCACGCATCTTGTCCATGTCTATGCCCTTTGATTTCATCATGTTCATGCAGAAGGGCATCATCTCGGCCATCATCTTCTTCGGATCGTTTCCGAAAACCTCCGCCATCAAGGGCATCGCTTTTTTCATAAATGCGAGCTTTTCGTCGTCCGTCAGGGCTTTGAATTGATTCAAAAGACTCTGCATTTCATTCCTCCTATGATTAATATACAAATTATCCCTTCCATTTTTCCAATCGCTTCCCAACCCTCTACCGGCCGCTGCCGGATCGATCCTCAACGTACTTTCTGTATTCCTTCAGCAGGACATAAGAGTACTCTTTACGGGCACGTTCAGACGTGGGGATAAAGTTCTTTTTTGCTTCCAGCCTCTTGATGATCTCTTCGGCGGTCTCATCGGTCGCCTTTCTGTCTTCAGAGTAAAGTTCAGCCATTATATCGTCCAGACCAATAACGCCGACCTGTGTATCATCAGGAAATTTCAGCATGCGCCGACCAACTGGCGGCGGAGGGAAGGCTCATCCATCTTTTCATCCATTTCCTTCATTTTGTGGAATGATTTGTGTTTCTTGTGATATATCGTCTGGATTCTTCGATAGATGCTCTTCATTCTGTGACATATTTAGCCTCCTCTCTGACCTTGGGCTTCCGCTTCCGCCGTGGTGCACCATCTCGATCTCGGCCTGAATGGCCAGGGCGATCTGGAGCGGTTCCCGGCCCCCTAAGTCAAGGCCGCTAGGGCCATGAAGCCTGCTCACTTTTCGGCGTCATGATCCCAAAGAACGAGGAAAAATCGGCCCCTCGCCCTGTTCAGCGGGAAGCCCGGCCTCTACCCATCGGCTCCAGCCGTTGACAAGGACCCTTCACAAGCCATACCGCCCTATCTATTCGCCCTCACCAGGGGAGGACCCTCCTTGAGCAGGAACAGTACGACCCAGAATTTGAATGGTCACCTCGGGTTTTTCAGGATAGTTGGTCCTGAGGCTAAGAAAACCCCTGTAGCTTCCAGGAGGAGAAGGGATATGTTCGAAGAGAACTCTGTATGTTTTTCCTTTCTCGATCTCCTCAATCCTGTAACTGACCTTTCCCTCAAGGCTAAACCGATCTGTTTCGAGGGTCAGGGGCCTCTCCAGCCCGGCCCTCACAACCACCCCCTTTGTCGTCCCTCTGCCCTCCTTTGCATTCAGGTAAACGTAGTTCGCGGAGACAGAGACAGGGACATGGACAAAGGCCTTTGTCTCCAGATAAAAAAGACCCAAATTCGCATCATCGGTCGTGACCGTGGCGGTCCATCTATGGGCGCCCCGGTATCCCCTTGTGCGAACCGAGAGGATGATCTTTCCCTCCCCGCCGGGGGGGATGGCCCTGTCAAAAGAGGCCACGGAACAGCCTCAGTCGGGCTTCACTTTTTGGATATGGAGGACCGCGTTGCCCTTGTTCCATATCTTGAAGGTATGCTCGATCACCTGCCCTTCCAGGATTTTCCCGAAATCATAGACAGTCTCCTCAATGACCAGCCTCGGCCCTTGAAGGGGCTGCCCTGCGGCCGGCCTTGCCCAAAAGCTTGAAATCGCCAGACCTAAGACCATGCAGCCAATCAGAAAAACCCGCATCCATCACCTCCTGCATCAAGAAGAAGTGGCATCAATGATATTAAAAACCGTTAGTCATTGCATATTGCAAGTGCCTCTGCCCTTCCAAGCCCCCGACTGCCATCTCCTCAGGTCTTGAACCAGTGGGTCGTTTTCAAACAGATCTTCACGAGCATCAGCATGACCGGGACCTCAATGAGCACGCCCACCACGGTTGCCAGGGCAGCGCCGGATGAAAGGCCAAAGAGCATGGTGGCCGTGGCAATGGCCACCTCGAAGTGGTTGGAAGCACCGATCATTGCTGCCGGAGCCGCATCCCGATAATCAAGCTTCAACCATTTTGCCAGGCCGTAGCCGAGCCAGTAGATGAGGTTGGTTTGGATAAAAAGCGGGATGGCGATCCATAGGATCGTCAGGGGATTGGCGATAATGACCTCCCCTTTGAAGCTGAACAGCAACACCAAGGTCACCAGCAGCGCGATGATGGTGATCGGAGTCAGGATGTGGAGGAACTTCTCTTTGAACCAAGCTTCTCCCTTGGCATAGATGATCGCCTTCCGGGAGATGTACCCAGTCACTAGGGGGAGGGCCACATAGATCCCGATGGAAAGTACCAGGGCCTGCCAGGGAACCGGAAGTCGTCCGACACCCAGCAAGAATCCCCCGAGCACTCCATAGAGTACGAGCATAGTAAGCGAGTTGATGGCCACCATGACCAGAGTGAGACTGTCGTTTCCCTTCGCCAGGAATCCCCAGACCAGGACCATGGCTGTGCATGGCGCAATCCCCAGCAGTATGCAACCCGCAAGATAGCTCCGCCACAGGGGCACCTCCAGGACCTTGACCCCGTTGGCCATAATGACCTTGCCTGCACCGTAGGCCGCGCCCAGCGGTAGATCGAGGCCAAAGGGCATTTTAACATGATCTACGGCGTCCGGTCCGATCAGGCCGTAAAAAGCTGTGCCGAGAAAAAATAGAGCAATGGCATACATGGTGAAGGGTTTGATGGCCCAGTTGACAAACAGCGTTAACCCCACTGGCTTGCCGCTTTTTCCGGCCTTGATGACCTCGGCGAAATCGATCTTCACCATGATGGGGTACATCATAAAAAAAAGGCAGATGGCGATGGGGATGGACACCACCGGTGCTTCCCCCACATAAATGGCCAGGCCATCAAGGTACTTCGCAACACCCGGCGCTACCTTTCCAAGGAGAATCCCCGCCAGGATGCAGAGGATCACCCAAATATAAAGATATTTTTCAAAAAAGCCCAGTCCTCTTGCCTCTTCTATCCTTTCTGTTTCTGTTGCCATTGCATTCCTCCTGGATGAACAAATTTCTGAATGCTACATATCAAATGGAAAAGACTCCATGTGTTCCTGAAGCTTCATCCTTTTTTCTTCCTTTAATGGCGTACAATTCTCCGGTCCCTTGGCGCCTTCCACTATCTTCGCGGCAAGGACCATGCACGTGGGTTCCCCGCACTCCCGGCAATTGGTTTTGGGCAGAAGCTTCAGGATCTCAAGGACCTTAGGCTTCGGGGCGCCCTCATACCTCGGCTCAATCTCGTTTCTCTTCTCCCAGGCCTCGTTGATCTCCCGCTTGAGCCATTCCAGGATCTTGGCCGCTTCCTCTTATCTGGGCGAGAGGAACGGATTAATGATAAAATAGGCCCCTAACATGACAATCAGCACGCCCGCCCCCTTTCGGAACCAGTTCCCGGCCCCCTGCCAGGCGCTGTTCTCCATGACCCTCCTCACAGCGGCGGTCGAACTCCCCGCCACTACAATGGGCAGGCAATGGCCGACGGCAAAAAGCAGGATGAAAAGGATGCCCGTGGCAATCTGCTTTTGAACCGTGATGATGGCCAGTATCGGAGCGATAAAGCCAAAGGTACAGGAGCCCGAAAGGATTCCATAGGCCAGTCCAAGGCCGAATGCACCGAAGGAACCTCTTAAATTGAGACGATACAGCAGGCTCCCTGACATGGAGCATTTTTCAACGCCGAGCATACCCAGGGCAACCCAGACGAGGACCAACCCAATAAGGATCTGCCAGTAGTTTCCCACATCGCCCAACATACGGCCCAGGAGGGCACAGATGATGCCGATAAGGGCAATGGTGATAAAGAGGCCCGAGGTGAAAGCCACGGAATAAAGCCCTGCCTCTCTGGGCCTTAGAACCTGTTTCTGCCCGCCGACATAGGCGACAATCAAAGGGATGGATGCCAGGTGGCACGGGCTGAAAAGCACGCTGATCATGCCCCACAAAAAACAGCCCAGGGCGGCGATCATCGTGCCGCCCGCAATCCATTCGCTGACGGTTAGGAAAAACGACTCCAGCACGAGATCCCCCCACATATACCCTGTTTCTTGAAAACAGCCTCAACACACGCCCATTTTCCTTAACTGCGAAGCAATCGCCGCTTCGCTCATGAAACCCCCATGGCTATATCTCTCCCTGCCCTCATTATCCTTTGTATCTTGGAAGGAGGGGCTAGCTGATTCCTACCTTCTTGAGTTGCTCCATGAGGGCGGTTTTGGGCATGAAACCCTGGTGACGAAAGACCTCCTTGCCGGTGGAATCAAAAAAAATCAGGGTCGGCATGACTTGAATGCGGTACTGACCGGCAAGAGCCTGATGCTTGTAGATGTCGATCACGAGGACTTCCAAATTCCCCGCCTGCTCTTTCCTGATTTCCTGAAGGATGGGCCGCAGTTGGCGACAGGGGATACAGGAGTTGGACCCGAAATCGACCAGAACCGGTCTGCC
>JAZDGZ010000091.1:0-5578 GCA_043806375.1 Pseudomonadota bacterium
TCGTGCTGAATCCGGAGTTTTCTCCATTCGGCGTGGTCCCCTTATCAGAGGAAGGGGCACGAGGTCTGGGGGAGACGGGGGTCGAGGTGACTTCATCCAAGAAAGAAACTGAAGGGATCAGCGTGGAAGACATAGAGGAAGAAATCCCGCAGGCCCCTGAAAATGGTGATTCAGAGACCGAGTCAAGCGATGACAAACCCAAGCAGACGAAAAAACCCTCTCTGCGGATTGCAACACCGAATGCAGTAGTCAAAAGGCTGAAGTTCGGCGATGCCGGAGTCACTTGCTGTCTGGATCACCTGGGAGAGGACGGACCGGAGTGCATGACGGAAGGGACGATCATCTACATCAATCGCGATCATCCCCTATACAGGCGGGAGGCAAAGAAAAGGGAGGCCCACATTCTAAACATCGCCCGCCTCATAAGCCAGGAGATTTCATTGATGAAAGATCCGCAGAATCCCCGAGAGGCCTACAACCGCCAATCAAAACTCCTTCGCGACGCCTTCAAAGGAGGCGATGAGCGCCCTACAGCCAAAAGAAAAAAGAGGTAGAAGGCGGCTCCGCATCAAGTGCGGGATAAATTCCAGCCGGAATCCAGTGATTTCAACCAGTGCTGGACCCCGGCGGGCACCGGGGTGACGGAGTGTGGAGCTCTCGATGACTTTTGTAATTTTGTAGTGTTGCATCTCAGAAATAAGTTGTCATCTCGACCCCTTCGACAGGCTCAGGGTAAACTCCGGGAGAGATCTTTTAAGTATTCAGAAAAGCAAGATTTCTCCCCGGGCTTTCGCCGGGGTCGAAATGACATTCTAGTCAAGATATTTGTGAGACGCAACAGTGGTGGTCTCGTAAAAAGTCCCGTTCGCCCTTCGATACCCTGGTCGCCTCTGGCGCCGCCGAAGGCGGGTAAACCTCAGGGCGAACGGATGAAATGGAGCGTAAGTATCTGATATTCCGTTCGTGGTGAGGTATCGAACCATGAACGGAATGACGCAAGCGGACTTTTTGCGAACGCATCAACAGTAGGCGTTCGCACGCCTTGTACCTTGTGCCCTGTCCCTTGTGCCTCACTTCGGCTTTCGATAAGTGGGCGGCTCCTTGGCCCCTTCGAGCATTCTCTGCATTCGGGTCCGCTCGGCCATGAGCTTACGAAGTTGCTCTTCCAGTTCAGGCCTTTTGTCAACCGGGGCTTCCTTCAGGGCCCTTTCCAGGTTTTCCACCTCCTTTTGGAGACGATAGAGATCGCGAGCGATGAGTCGAATCGACATGGCTTTTTCCGTGGTTTCCTCTTTTTAGCTCAGGTTTTTATGGGTTCCCGGTCATCATCTTTCATGCGGAACTGACGCAGCCACTTCCTCAGCTTCTCTATTTCCCGCCGAAGATGAGGCAGGACCTCCTTGCGCAGCCTCTTCTCCATGTCTTTTTCCAGGCGCTTCAACTCTTCCAGGAGTTTTTGCAGCCTTTTTTCAATGTCTTCGTAATCCTTGCTTGTGTCTGTGCGATCCAGGGCAAGGACCCGTCCCCTTTCCGATCTTTCAGGGTTATCCGGAGTGAGGGTGATAAATTCCCTGTCCCGGGGAAAAAAACCATCAGCATTAGGAGGCACTGCCACGGCAGTATTCAGGATTCCAAGGACACCTACCAGGGTGAAGGAAAACAGGATAATTTTCTTAACCATGGCCGCCTCCTATGCAGGGAAATGTCTTTTCTAGGTTATGGCTTGAGGGCATCCGCCTCTTCGCTGCCGGAAGATCATATCACTCCTTTTCGATTATGCGGGCCAAGTCCCCTGGATCGAAAGCCAGCGTGGAGAATAGCTTGCCTTCCACGTCCTTGCAGAGATCAAAGTTATCCCTGATCATCCGACGGAGATGGGTCTTGCCGTTTCCGTAACGTTCAAGAAGATAGTCCAGCCGCTCTTCCAGGCTGACAACGGCATCGGCATTGACCCTCTTGTCTGCGTAATAGACGATTTCCTTCTCACTCACCGGGGCTTCTTTCTGATACTCTTTCAGCCTTATGTGTTCGCCTACGATGTCGGCGATCTCATCGAGGCGGTTCTGAAGACAGATCTCTTTTCCCTTGGCGGCGTGGTCCTCCCGGGTATTGAGGCAGAGGGTCTTGGCAATATCATGCATCAGTGCCCCTGCCCTTACCTTTTCAAGCAGAAGGTCTTCCCCTGCATCTCTAAGGCCTCTGGTGATGATCGTAGCCACTTTCTCGACGACTATCGAATGGGCCCTAATATTATCCAGCATGCCGTATCTTTTCATCAATTCGTAGCATTGTTCAACGGAAGGTATCATGAGGTTAACGGCTCCAGTCGATTTTCCTATTTTCGCAAAGTCCTATGTTCAGCCCAAGTTCCTCGATTCGCAATGACGATGAAATATAATGACGGAAATAAATCATCACTGATATTTTCATGCCTCTCGCAGAGAACGCCGGGGACGCAGGAAACTGATCTGGATTGCTGAGCCTCCGGCCCGTAGGGAGGGCCACCCAGATCAAATGCCCATTCAGTTGACGCTGAAAGTATGCCCTTCAGAAGCTGAGTCCTTTATGAATCAGTCCGCTCAGAGAAAGGGTAAAAGAGTCTACTGTAAATGGCAAGGGCTATTTGCGATCGCCCCCTGGGGGCCCGGGTCGGTATGGGTTGACAAGGGGGCGATTAATAATGAAAATGGTCGAAGGGGTTGGCCCATTTATCTGGAGATCGAAAGAGGGGAAAGATGAGGAAGAGCCGCTGGATCCGAGTTGCTTTTTTGGCAGGCCTTTGCCTTTCGCCTTTGGCTGAAAAAGGCGACGTCCCGGCAAAGGCGCAGGCTGCCGGCCGGGAGGAGGAGAGATTCCGCCTCCGCAGAGAGGCCATGGTTAGGGAACAGATATCGCACCCCCGCGACTATCGAGATCCGGTAAAGGACCGGAAGGTCATTGAAGCCATGCTGGCTGTTCCAAGGCACCTCTTTGTAGATCCTTCCCAGGTAGACAGGGCCTATGGGGATTACCCCCTTCCGATCGGCTACGGTCAGACCATCTCTCAACCCTATATCGTGGCCCTGATGACGGAAATGCTGGAGGTATCGCCGGGGCAGAAGGTGCTCGAAGTGGGTACCGGGTCCGGGTATCAGGCCGCCGTTTTTTCTCTGCTCGTCAAAGACGTCTATAGCGTTGAGATCATTCATGCCCTCGGCCGCCAGGCTGCCGATCGGCTCAAGCGTCTCAGATATGATAATGTCCGTATCAGGATCGCAGACGGCTACTACGGCTGGGAGGAAGAGGGCCCTTTTGATCGCATCATCGTCACCTGCGCCTCTACCTTGGTCCCCCCGCCTTTGCTGAAGCAACTGAGGGCCGGGGGGAAAATGTGCATCCCCGTGGGGGGGCAGTATGCCGTTCAATATCTGACTATGGTAGAAAAATCCGAGGAGGGCAGGATCACCATGCGAAAGACCCTTCCGGTCCGTTTCGTTCCCCTCACCAGGTCTGCTCCATGATCCCGGGCGTCCCTCTCAAACACTGCCGCGCCATTCTATTGCGCCGAGGATATCCGGATGAAGGCGAGTGAAGAGCAGGGTATGAAAATTCGCGTCGGCCTCCCGCATGCCCTTCTCCTTTTCTCCACTTCCGCCTCTGTCCTGGCCTACGAAATCCTTCTGATGCGGCTCTTATCCATCGGGTTTTGGCACCATTTTGCCTATATGGTCATCAGCCTCGCCCTCCTCGGGTTCGGTGCTGCCGGGTCCCTGTTGTTCCTCGCGTTCGAGAGAATCCGAAGGCATCTTGAAGACTGGTTGGTCATCGCAGCCGGTGCGACGGCCGTCTCCTTTTCCCTCGCCTTCAGCCTCTCCCAGAAGGTGGGTTTGGACCCCCTTCAGCTCGTATGGCAGAACACCGAATGGCTGAAGATGCTGAGCACCTATCTGCTTATGGCCGTGCCATTCCTTATGGCCGGCCTGATCGTCGGCATGATCCTGACCGCGGCCGGAGAACGGGCGCATCTCATGTACGCGGCTGACCTGACGGGTGCCGCCTTCGGGGCTTTGGCGATCGTTCCCGCCCTATACCTTGGTCCCCCATGGGTCCTGTTGCCGGCCCTGGGATTTATGGTCCTGGCAGGGGCTGCTTTGTATACCATACGCTTGGAGCGCCGTGTCACAGGGGCCCTATCGATTCTCCTCTCATCGGGCCTGCTCGTTGCCTCTTATCTGCTCTTCCCCCCGATTCCGCGAATCCATCACACAAAGGCCCTCCCCATGGCATTGTCCTTTCCAGACGCTCGGATTGAGGCGGAAAGGACGGGACCCCTGGGAATGATCCATGTGGTGGGGAGTTCCCTCATCAGAGAGGTCCCGGGATTGAGCCTCAATTTCGGTATTGAAGCTGAACCGAAGGAGGCGTCCCTTCCGCATCAGAAAGGGGTTTTTGTGGATGGGGATGCCCTGGGACCGATCACCCGTTTCAGGGGCGACCCGGACGAATTGAAATACCTGGACTTCACGAGCCAGGCATTGCCATATCATATCCGGCATCCTGAAAATGTCCTGGTCATGGGTGCGGGGGGTGGAACGGACGTGTTGCTGGGCCTGAGGCATCGCATTTCCAAGATCGTTGCCCTGGAGGCGAACCGGCAAGTGGCGGATATCCTGAAAGGACCGTTCGCCCATTTCTCCGGAGACCTCTATTCAAGACCGGAAGTGAGGCTGGAATTGCGGGAGGCCCGCCAGTACCTCCACGCCACCCGGGAGAGGTTTGATCTGATTCAATTGTCCCTCTTGGACTCCTTTGCCAGTTCCGCCGGAGGCCTTCATTCCGCCTCCGAGAGTTACCTATACACCACCGAGGCCTTCAGGCTCTATCTGTCACGACTGAGCGAAAGAGGGGTCCTGGCCGTTACCCGGTGGTTAAAACTCCCCCCTCGCGACTCATTGAGGCTTTTCGCCACGGCAATGGACGTTCTTGCCGAGATGCAACTCTTCGATCGGCCCGACAGACATATCCTCTTCATTCGAAGCTGGAAGACAGCCACCATCCTCATATCAAGATCCCCTTTCAACCCGGAAGAGATCGCCAATGCGGTCCATTTCTGTGACCAAAGGAGTTTCGATCTGGCCTACTACGCCGACATGAAACCAGAAATGGCAAATCGTTATGATATCCTGGAGGCGCCCTTCTATTTTGACGGGGCGCGGGCCTTGAGCGGTCCGAAGGCCAAAGACTTTTTGAAGGGATATGTTTTTGACGTCTCGCCCACGACCGACGACAGGCCCTATTTCTCTCACTTCTTCCGCTGGGACAAGGCCTTTACCCTGTTTCAACATCTGCGCCGGGAATGGTTTCCCCTCATAGATTTGGGGTATGTTTTTGTCGTGGCCACGCTGGTGCAGGCCGTCGTCGCCGGCGCGGGACTGATTCTCCTGCCCCTGGTCTTCATCAGGTGGGTCCGCGGTCGTCCGGACCCGGACAGGGCGGCCGTGCCTAGGAAAAGGGATATTCTTGGGATCCTGATCTATTTCGGGTCCATCGGCCTGGGCTTCATGTTTCTCGAAATGGCCTTTCTGCCAAAATTCACTCT
>JAZDGZ010000092.1:0-3338 GCA_043806375.1 Pseudomonadota bacterium
ATCATTCTGCGGTTCCTTGTTCGGCATTCGTCATTCAATCCACGATCTGGAAACCGCAGAGATTTGGGTGGCCCAAAGGGCCGCATTTGAAAAAGAAAGGAACGGGTTTAATGTCGATGCTCATCCGCAAAGCCCTTATCGTCTTTTTTTCCCCATCAGGGAGCACTCAACATGTTGCTGACGTGATAGAAAATAAGATACGGTCCCTGGAAATCCCGGTGACGACGATCGACCTGGCTCGCGAAGAAGACATTCCCTTCATTCTGCCGCAACTTTTAGACGCAAAGGACAATATCTGCATCTTTATCGGGTCCCCTGTCTATGCATCCCACCCCCTCCCCCCTGTCATGGACTTTATTGCAAGCCTGCCAAAGGCCGGGAAGGGGTTTTCCGTCCCTTTCGTCACCTGGGGCGGGGTCTCAAGCGGCATCGCGCTTTATCGCATGGGAAAGGCCTTGCAGGAGAAAGGATACGCTCTTCTGGGGGCCGCCAAAGTCTTGGCAAAACACAGCATCATGTGGTCCTGCGAGGCGCCCCTCGGAGAGAATCACCCGGATGCGGATGATGACCGATTGGTCGAAGAACTCGTGGAAAGGGTCAACCGCAAACTCAAGAACGAGAATGAAACGCCTCTCCCCCTCTCAGCCCTGGCCTACCAGGACCGAGAGGTCCATGCCGAGGTGGAGGGAAGGTCTTTCGAATCCATTATAAAGACTTTTCCGGCCAGGCAGATTCATGAAGCGCGATGCAACCATTGCGGGATCTGCAGAGACCAATGTCCGGTGCAGGCGATCTCTCTCGATCCCTATCCCAAGTTCGGGCCTTCGTGCGTCCAGTGCCTCAATTGCGTGCGCCTTTGCCCGGAAAAGGCCATAACCACGGACCTCGGCCCTCGCATTGAGCGCATTAGGGCTAAGGCAGAACTGTATAAGGAACGGCCTTTCACCGGAATATTCTTCTGAGAAGACCTCTCCTCCCCTAAACCGAAAACGTTAGCGCAATGCTAGGGCCAATGATCAGACACGTGGTTGACAAAAAAATTTCCTGAGGGTTGACGATAGGTTGCTGTTAGACATCCAAAAGCGATCCACCCTTTTTTTTATGCAGGGATCGAATGTGCAGCCCTCGAAGATGGCATATCGCCAGGCTGAAAAGAAGGAGAAAATGAATTTGAGAGAGAATACGGCGGATTTTGTTGCTGCGCGCGCTATCAGGCGGATCAGCACGTCGTGAAGATGAGTCCGTGGAAAATCGTATGGCCCTTTTGGCGACAACCGAAACGAGATGCGGAGACTGAAGAATCCCTGGACCTAGGTGAAAGACTGCTCAATGAAATGCGGGGCGACGCGGCACTTCCCTTGTAAAACCCAAGCGGGACTGCCCGGGTACCAAGCCTTTACTTTTTCTTCATCATCCCAAGAATTTCGTCGGCCTGTTCAGCCCTAAGATGACCGAGCCGAACGAGGATAATGCCAATTAGGCTGTGTCGTTCTCCGTCAAGGTCTTCCTCAATCTGGATTTTCAGGGCTTCAAAAAGCTGCTCCTTCGTAATAAATCCCTTTTCAACGGCAACGACTCCAAAACGTTTGTCGTGAACTTCTACGCTCATCTCATCCTCCGAAACCAATATCCCGGGTATTCCCGACGATCCGCTGCAGGATACCTATCTGCTGTTGCCCTCAAGGTTCTGCGTTCAAAGGGCGCTAAGAGCATAGAATTTTCACCTTCGGAATTCAACTTTTTTTCTTCATCTCCCAATAGATTCTCTCAAGCTTTAGAGGCAAATGATTGACTCTGACGCCGACGGCGTCGAAGACAGCGTTGGCAATGGCTGCTGCGGTAGGAATTGTTGACGGCTCACCGATCCCCCTGACATCCTCGGGACTCCTTGCATTTTCTTTTTCAACGATAACTGGAACGATCTCCGGAACGTCCTCCATAGTAGGGAGTCTGTAGTCGAGAAAAGAATCATTCAGCGGCCTTCCATCCAAGAAAATCACTTCTTCACTCAGGGCATATCCCAAACCCATGGCCACGCCGCCCTGGATTTGGCCTTCTATGCCTGCACGAAATATGGCTTTACCCACATTGTGGGCAGCGATGACCTTCAGCACATTCACTTTTCCGGTGGCATCGTCAACCTCCACGGCAGCCGCCTGGGCGCCGAAGGCATAAAACGGTTTACTAGGCATGGTATGGCTCTCGACCCACGCTGTGTTGAAGGGAGGAGAGGGCGCAGTGTTACTCCCCGTCGCAACCACCGGTCCTCCTTTCACGATGGTTAAATGATGGACGGCCTTGGCAATGGGTATCGCCACTTCGGGTTTTTCCATCACATAAATCTTGCCGTCGCCAAAAGCGAGGATTTCCCGAGGCGCCTCCAGCAGGTTTTCGGCAAAATCCAAAAGTTGATTTTTCACGCCCTCGATGGCTTGATGGACCGCCACTCCCATGGCTTGAGTGGTCCGACTCCCCACAGCGCCCGCATCGTAGGGGCAGGTGTCCGTATCACCGCTGACCACCTTGATCCGTTCGAGGGGAATACCCAGTCCTTCCGCAACCAGTATAGCCATGGCTGTATTAGACCCTGTGCCGATCTCAACGGCCCCGGTGGAGAGGATGGCGGTTCCATCCTCATTAAGTTTGACTGTGGCACTTGAACCCAGCCCCGGCATGCCCCAGAAACCTCCTGCCACGCCAATTCCCACCTTGTTTCCCTTGTCGGTCGCTTTTTGGTCGCTTAAATGCTTCTTCATGGATATCTGCAGTTGCGTGAGCGCTTCCTGGTAGCCGACATACCCCAGGACCTGCCCGGTGGCAGTCGAATCGTTCGCCCTGAGCGCATTTTTCAAACGCAGTTCAATGGGGTCCAGATGGAGCTTTCGCGCGATTCTGTCGATCTGGGTTTCCCCTGCAAAGTGGGCCTGCGGTGCTCCGGGCCCCCTGCAGGGGCCACAGGATATCTTGTTGGTATATGCACAGATCCCTTCGATAGAAAGGTTGGGAATGTTGTAAGGGCCGACAACCAGCAATGCGGCGTTCGAAGTCGTGTTAGGGCCGAAATAGGCATAGGCGCCCGTATCCACTTTCAGGACGGCCTGCCTGGCGACCAGCGTACCATCCTTCTTAACCCCCGTCTTGACGGCAATCTCCATGGAATGGCGGGGATTGGCCGACAAGAAGTCCTCCCTCCGGGTCATCTCCAGTTTCACGGCCCTTTTCGTCTTCATAGCCAGCATGCCGGCGATCGGTTCGATGGTCATCTCGCCCTTACCGCCAAAGCCCCCGCCGGTCCTAGCGCTGGTGACCCTGATATCGGACATAGGGAGGTCCAAAGC
>JAZDGZ010000093.1:0-8149 GCA_043806375.1 Pseudomonadota bacterium
AACCAAGAGCTTCACGCTTCTCAAGATGTCAGGAGGCAGGAAGGGTGACGGCCAAAAGGGCGTCCCGCCTGCGGAGACCAAATCACCCTACCAATTTGTCGGCATCCTGGATATCACCAGCCCGGACGATTGGATGAAGGATGTGGGTTCAACAACTTACCAGGATTTTCTTAAAGAGTGGTTCACAAAATGGGTGGCGGATTTCTATGCCATCATGGGCGGTGAGGTTTACCAGGGCGAGAGCAAATAGATCAGGTCCCGGACATTCTCGATTCCTGTAAGATCACCAAAGGAACACCAGGAAAGTCGTTTGACTGGCTCCTGATGTTTGGTTTGAAGCTTCCTAATCTCTTGTTCTTGGACGAACAGTCTTAAGAAAGAAAGGGGGATCAGATGAACCTGGAGCATTTACTGACCGATGAGCAAAAGGCGATGCGAGACATGCTTCGCAAGTTTGTTCAAAAAGAGATCATGCCGATCAGAGAGAAGATGGAGACGGATTATGAGTTGGTGGAAAGTGTCCACAATAAGCTCGTTGCCTTGGGGATCCAGAAAGTCGGGATGCCGCCTGAATACGGCGGAGGCGGGCAGCATTCCCACGTGTCCGGGGCTATCCTCTGCGAGGAATTGGCCAAGGGGGATGCCGGTATCAGCCTGAGCGTCGGGGTGAACAGCACCCTTCTGGGGCCGGCCATGCTTGCGAACAACAAGGCGGTGCTCGACAAATTTGCCCCGGCCTTCTGCGGAGATAAGGTCTGCTATGCCTGCCTTTCCATGACCGATGCCGCGGGCGGCGCCGATACGGAGAACCCGCTGTTGCAGGGGAGGGGCATTTCCACCAGGGCGAAGCTGGAGGGCGATGAATATGTGATCAATGGGACCAAGTCCTGGCCGACCCATGCCGGCATCGCCAGTTTCTATATGACGATCTGCACCACGGACCCTGCGGCGGGCGATGAGGGCGTTGCCCTGATTTATGTCCCGGCAGATGCAAAAGGGCTCTCTTTTGGGAAACCGGAGGCAAAGATGGGGTTCAAGACCTCCATCAACGGCAGCGTCTTTTATGACAACGTGAGGGTCCCAAAAGAATTCCGGCTGGCCGGGCCCGGCCATGACGCCCACTTCTATCACGGGGCGAGCGGGTGCATCGCCCAGTGGCATTCTTCGGCCATCTCCCTGGGGGTCGCGGAGGCCGCCTTTCAAATTGCACTGGAATATACGAAAGAGCGGAAAAGCGGCGGGAAGCCGGTCAGGGAATGGAGCATGGCCGCGGGCATTTTGGCAGACATGGCCATTCGGATCGAATTGAGCAAGGGAGCGCTCTACAATCTCTCCATGATGTTGGACAATCCTGAGGCCTATGGTCCCCCGTTTGCGCCTCCCATGATCTCCAAGGCGAGTGCCACGAAGATCTTTTCAGCGGATACGGCTGTATGGGTGGCAAACAAGGCGGCCGAATTGATGGGATCGAACGGTATTGCACCCGAGTACCATCTGGAGAAGTATCTTCGCGATTCGAAAATAATGCAGTTATGGCTCGGCGGGCAGCAGGTTTCCCGATATCGAGTGGTTCGCGGATATTATGATTATGTAGTCAGTTAGACATATCCGCTGAGGAGGGGCTTTGGTGCGAAAGGTGCTTGATTGAATCTCAGGTTTGAGTTCTTTCGCCCCTCCTCCCTCATTTCTCCCTTGACCTTCTTTCCCATTTTGAATTCGGGAAGCATATCCCGAAAATGGATGTAAGAGGGCGACTTGTAGGCTTGACAAAAATACGGGGCAGTCCTGTCTTTCTTTGTTAAAGGATATCCTTCATGAGCGCTTCAAAGCGATCCAGAAATGATTCATCCGTGGCAATGGAAAGCTCACTGAGCCAGTGCCGAATATAGGAATGGTCAATCTCCGTGTTTTTGAGCAGAACGCCCTTGGCGTCCTCCAGATCTCGAGGTCGCCCGGCAAATATCTTGTGGATGACGAGATCTTCAGCAGAAGCAAACTTTACCCCGGTCTCCCTAATCCACACAATCCGGGCACGTTCCATGGCCTGGCGCTCATAGGGTGAAAAGGAGAATATGAAATCAACACGAAGGTCTGTTTCACGGGCACTGCACGGAAGCACCATGGTCTTCAGGGTAAAGGTTCGAGGATCCACCAGGGGTTTCAAGCCGATGGTTTCAGCCACGAGGAGTATCTCGTCCAGCCTTTCAACCGAGATCCCGAGGGTGATATCGATGTCGCGCGTCAGTCGAGGCTCTCCATAAAGGAGCACGGCCTGCCCGCCTATGACCATGTACGGGATGCCGCTCTTATCAAGCTCGGAGGCGATCTTTTCAAGAAGCGATTCGAACATTCAGCACCGCCGCCACCCTGATATCCACCTCAATCCCCTCGAGCGGGTCTTTCAAGGGAAACACGCCGAGGGTCTTCGCCTCTCGGTAGAGCGCTTCAAAAATGCGAAGGTTCCTTGAATAGTCGGGGCCGGAAGCCTTGATCTGCTTCCTTTCAAATTCCTCGACCAGAGGCGAATTTTCAATCATATCTCACAGTCCAAATCCTTGAACGGGTCTCTTCTAAGCCTTTGATTGTGTTCCTCATGTGCCCTTAATGTAGTCGTATCTTTCTGATATGTAAAGAAAAAAACCGAAGGGGCCACCGCCTGTCAGACGGGGCCCCTTGCCTATCCATTCCGCAAAGCGGAGTTTATGACCGGTTAATGAATCTCTATCTTCTTAACGCCGCTCTCTTCAGACTTGGGGAGCGTCAGGTGTAAGATGCCATCCTTGTATGTGGCATCGGTCTTATCCGCATCCACCTTTCCAGGAATTCTGAAGCTTCTCTCGAAGGAGCCTGCATATCTCTCGGAGCAATGGCAGCATTCACCTTCTTTCGATTCCTTGTGCTTTTCCCCCTTGATCGTGAGCAGACCTTCCATGTAGGAGATATCGGACTTTGTCATATCAACACCAGGAATTTCCATGGTGATCAGGTATTCTTTATCGGTTTCCGCGATATCAGAAGCCGGCATCCAGTCCTCACACGCTTCGTAGGTGATATAGGGATCGCTCCAGTCCTCGAAAAAATGATCGAACAGGCTCCGCCCCGGTCCGAATCCCGTCGGGATGAAATCTAATAGCATCGGCATAACACTCGCCTCCTTTTACACCTTCATGGTGTGTTTCGTGTACGAGCAAAAGATAATCATCCCATTGTGGCAGTCAACAGTGGAAGGGGTGTTGTACAAATCCGGATGAGGGTCTGTGTGTGGCTGAGTCAGGAAGGTCTGGCCGAATGGTTCAAGGAATTCCTGATACGTAATGCTAGAAGAGATCGTCATCCCCACGCCCCTTCCCCTTCAGGAGTCTCGTAAAGATAATCTTAAACTGCTCCTCAACGCCCTCAAAGCAAATGCGGCACTCGCTCTTCTCTTCCTGCTCCTCCGTGCCCGCACAGCTCTCGCATTCCGGCTCTTTGGGAAGGGGCTCAAGATGCACGTCGAAGCCGAGTTGCTTGTACATTTCAGCCGACTCGCTCAGGCGGGGTTCGTTTGCAACGAACTGCTTGGTCCAGCCCTCCTTTTCGAGGTCTTGTATTCTGGATTCAAGCTCGCTCATGACGAGCCTCCTTCGATTCCACGAGTATCATGGTTTTTCCGAAAAGGTCTCTCAGAACCCGCGCCTTTTCCCGGTGTTTTGTCACCGAATAGGGTGAGAAATGTCTCAGGGTGATATCCATGGCCCCGGAAGAAAGATCCCAAGGCCACTCATTTTCAGCCTCCCTGAACCACGCATCCAGCCTGGAAAGATGGGTTGTCGGGTCCCGCCACAGATCCAGCATGATCTCTCTTGCATCCCCCGTCTTCTTATCCAGTTGGCCCTTGATCTTCAGGAACTCATCCAGTCCGAGGTGAGACAGGTCGGGAAACCTGAAGGCCGCCGTCGTTTCCGGGGCTCCCCTCTCCCAGTCACCATATTCCTCCCACAGATCTGAGACGTGCTCCATGATATGGTGATCCATGGTAACCAATAGGTCGTGACCCTTCAGATGCCCTTTGAAAAGAGAAAACCAGGCCTCATAGACCTGCCCCAAAAGAGAGTCACCTAAGACCAGGTCGGCGTCGATCTCGGGCAAATCGGTGAAGAGGCCCTGCAGGTCCTCTTCTTCCACAGCCCCCCGGAGAGGAGAACCTTTTTCTCTCAAGGCCTCAAGCACCTGGTCCGCGTCCCGTCTCCCATCCTCAACCTCCTGGGCTAGGTGGAGAAGGAGATGCCATTTCAGGGAGGGGTCCTCTTCGGGTGGTTTCCCGGCATCGCCCCTCTGCCGAAGGGCCCCTCTGATCTCCCACGTCGTATCTTCGGGGTCGGCCCGCCCACCCCCTGCCTTCAAGAAGGCGATCGTGCTCTTGTCCGGGCTTGCGTTCATCCAGCCTTTATAGCCGGACAGAAGGGCCTTAAAGTCCCCTTTCGGTTTGAGATCCGCAGGTGGCCTGAGGACACGGACGAGCCCCGATTCACCCCCCTCCAGGGCCGAAGGGGGACGATCCAGGAACCAAGGGCGGAAGATGGTCAAAGGGCCGAAAAAGGGGAGAATTCTCTTGATGCCCTTTTCAGGCAGACTGGAATAAGGGAAGACAATGGCCGGCAAATTCTTCATCATTAGTGCTCGACAATGAGATTGGTCATCGAAACGGTGTTGCAACCAAAATATTGCAATTCCCTAAGGATGTCAAATCCTAATCGTGAAGGGTCTGCTTCGGAAAAGAGCTTCTCATATAGTTAAATATGTAAAAAAACGTTGTAGATATGGTTGGTTTTTATATATACTAGAACCGACAAATCGATGTGCAATAGCGAGCATCTCAGGAGGTATCCCATGAAGAATGTACAGATAAGTTTTGATGAAAGTCTGCTGGATGAGATCGACCGTTTTGCGTCATCGACCAACCTCTCACGTTCTGCTGTCGTGAGGGAGGCGCTCCGGCATTGGCTTAAAGAAAAAGAGATAAGGAAATTTGAAGAACAATGGATCATGAGTATTAGAGAGAACCCCGACGATTCTGAACGCGCCGAAGCATGGATCAACGCCCAGACCTGGAGTGACCGATGAACCGGGGCGATATTTGGCAAGTAGATCTCGGGGGAAAGGCGGGGACAAGGCCGGCAGTCGTTCTGACAAGGCAAAAGGTCCTGGAGTATTTAAATTATGAAAGAAGTGTCCCAAAAAGTGGTCCTGGCCTTGGAATTGGAAAGGGCGCTCTAGCCAAAGACATTAGGGAGACAAAGTAAGCCAACCACCTCGGTGAAATGTCCTTTAGGATTGACATGGCGCCTTCATCTTTCTATTATTGCCAAAGAACCATCTCCCCCTCATGAAGTGAAGTAAATGTTCGCAGCAACTTGATTTGAGCCAAAGAGCATTTCGCAGGTCCACCCTTATGAAAACTGAAAAGTCCACAACCCAGTCCATTCCGCGCATTGAATATCTAAGGGTCAAGAACTATCGTGCTTTGCACGACCTTGAGCTCAAAGGCCTCACCCCCATGACTGTATTCCTGGGCCCAAACGGAAGCGGTAAATCTACTGTCTTTGATGTCTTTGCGTTCCTTTCTGAATGCTTCACTTCAGGCCTGCGCCGAGCATGGGACAAAAGGGGTCGATTCAAAGAACTAAGAACCCGTGGGGCTGAAGGACCGCTCGTCATTGAATTCAAATACCGGGAAAGACCTGGTCTCCCTGTAATCACTTACCACCTGGCTATCGATGAAGGAGGCAAGGGACCATTCGTTGCGGAGGAATGGCTCCGTTGGAAGCGAAGAAGCAGGGGGCGACCTTTCCAATTTCTCGACTTTCGTGAGGGGAAAGGCCAAGTCATCTCTGGAGAACTTCCTGACGAACAGGATGAGCGAATCGACGAGCAGCTCGATTCACCGGAGAGGCTGGCTGTCAACACGCTGGGACAATTCGCCAAGCATGCACGCGTCAGTGCCCTGCGGCGCTTTATTACTGACTGGCACCTTTCCTATCTGAGCGCCAACTCAACCCGTGGCTTTCCAGAGGCAGGGCCACAGGAACGACTATCATCCGCCGGGGATAACCTCCCAAATGTCATTCAATATCTCAAAGAACAACATGAAGCAAGGCTTAACCAAATCTTGGACGTCCTGAAACAGAGGGTGCCCCGTCTTGAAAAAGTAGAGGCGGTGCTCATGCAGGACGGAAGGCTTTTGCTTCAGATCAAGGATGCACCCTTTGAGCGTCCGGTCATGGCTAAATTCGCCTCAGACGGCACGCTTAAGATGCTAGCCTATCTCACCATCCTCTATGACCCAGAGCCGCCGCAACTGATCGGCATTGAGGAACCCGAAAACTTCCTGCATCCCCGTCTGCTGCCGGAGCTGTCCGAAGAGTGCAGAAATGCCGCCACCAGGTCCCAGCTTCTTGTGACCACCCATTCTCCCTTTTTTGTGAACGGTCTAAGACCCGAAGAACTATGGGTCCTTTATCGAGATGAAAATGGTTACACCCAGGCTCGCCGGGCATCTGATATGAAAGGGATATTAGCCTTCATGGAAGCAGGGGCAAAACTTGGGCATCTTTGGATGGAAGGCCATTTTGAGGTCGGTGATCCCCTGGTTAATGATGGAGGTGAAAAGCTAAAGATCAGGCTTCGGCGTCGCTCCTCAAAGGGGTAGCTCATGCACATCGAATTTCTGGTAGAAGAACGTTCCGCCGAGGCTGCCCTCACAAATCTGATATCCAAAATCCTGTCAGGAGATCACACCTTTGCAATCCACCCTTTCCAAGGGAAGCTCGACCTTCTTAGTAACTTGCCAAACCGCTTGAGAGGCTATCAAGCATGGCTTCCTGATGATTGGCGAATCGTTGTCCTCATTGACGAAGACAGGCAAAATTGCGTCGTAATAAAACGACAACTCGAGGACGCTGCAAGAATAGCAGGGCTCATAACAAGAACCTCAACCGGAGGCCAAGGACCCTTCCAGGTCCTGAACAGGCTTGCTATCGAGGAATTGGAAGCGTGGTTTTTCGGTGACGTTGCGGCCATAAAGGCAGCCTATCCGAGAGTACCGGCCGGCCTGGGGCAGAAGGCAAAGTATCGCGATCCCGATAGGATAACCGGGGGGACATGGGAAGCCCTGGAGCGGGAGCTTAAGAAAGTCGGATATTATATTGCAGGGATGCCCAAAATCGAGGTGTCACGAAAAATCTCCCGTTATATGGACGTGCACCAAAATCGATCGCACAGCTTCCGAGTCTTCTTAGACGCTCTGAGAGCCTGTATTTCTTGAGGCCGTAATCCCCCAACCGGTCTGCCACCTTCTGTGGGATAAATACCCCCTCGGTTTACCTGATCATCCATTGAATTGGTTTTGGCTCCCGGAAGAGCTTCCTCAGAATCGGCGTGTCACAGGGATTACGGAAAGTGGGATCAATGAAATTCTTGACGAAATTAAAGAAGGCCGTGAGGAGGGAAGGTGAGCGGGTTAATAAGATTGATTTCATCCGATACTTTCGGCTATTTTATTGATGCGTTCGGAATTATTCAAGAATTTAGGGAGTGCTGGCTTTCCCTGCCGGCAAAAATTGATGGGCTCGTAAAAAGTCGTCACCCCGTTGAAAAACGGGGTCCAGGTTTTTTGTAACTCTATGAAAATACTGGATTCCGGCTTTCGCCGGAATGACGAAAAAAGGGTTTTTGGGACTTTTTACGAAGGCATCAAAATTCGTGGCCGAAAAAGCTGATCTAACGTTATTCCCCATCCCCTTTGCCCGCGTCTATCATGTATAGAGAAAAATCCCCTTTGCGTCAAGGCTGGAGGGCGCAATAACGCGCCGTTCTGCTTATGAACTGCGGGGCCTGCGGGTGGAAGGGTTCTGCGCCTGCTCTTCAGCATGAGATGTTCGAAGGAATGGTCCCAAGGGGCGACATCCGGCGGGTCAAGCATTTTTTGTTGCCATCAAACGGTCAGGAAGTTATGAATGAAAGCGGTGAAGGATTTTCTGCGTTTCGAAACTGACAAGCAAGGGGGTGTGGTGATGAAATTTTCCTACATCGAGACCCCGATCGGAAAACTCCTATTGGGTGGGGATGAGGCCGGACTCAGGGTGATCAGCTTTCCAAAAGGAAAGGGGAA
>JAZDGZ010000094.1:0-7625 GCA_043806375.1 Pseudomonadota bacterium
TCCTGATCAAGATCCTGTTTTGGCCTCTGACCCACAAGAGTTACAAGTCCATGAAGGAGATGCAAAAACTGCAGCCCCTGATGGCCAAGCTACGGGAGAAATACAAGGGCAACAAGGAGCAGATGAACAAGGAACTCATGGGTCTTTATAAGACCTATAAAGTGAACCCCATGGGCGGATGCCTCCCCATGGTCATTCAGATCCCTGTTTTCTTCGCCCTCTTTCGGATTCTGGGTAACTCCATCGAACTCAGGCACGCCCCTTTCATGCTCTGGATCCAGGATCTATCGGCCCCGGACCGTTTGTTCAATTTTCCATTCAGCATACCCTTCATGTCTCCCCCTTATGGCATACCGGTCCTCACCCTGCTTATGGGGGCTTCAATGCTCATCCAGCAAAAGATGACTCCCACCCCGGGCGACCCCACACAGGCCAAGATCATGATGTTCCTACCGGTCATCTTTACGGTCATGTTTATCAACTTTCCTTCCGGCCTGGTACTTTACTGGCTTGTCAACAATCTTCTATCCATTGGCCAACAGTACCGGATCATCAAGAAAAGATCAGCATAACATTGGAGGACGTTCATGGAAACCTACGAATTTGAAGGAAAAAACACCGAAGAGGCCATTGGGAATGCCTCCCGTCAACTTAACCTCCCGGAAGAAGAACTGAGTATCGATATCATTGAACCCGGATCGGCCGGCATTTTCGGTTTGGTTGGAGGCAAGAAGGCCAAGATCAGGGTGACCGTTATAGACTCCGCAGAGAGAGATCTGACAGATGAGAGTGATCAAGGGGACGGACTCGGTCTCGCACGACAGACCCTTGAAGACATACTCGCCCTTATTCCTGTTGAAGCGACCATTATGGCCGATCAGAGCGACGGCAAGATCAACCTCAACATCGAGGGAGATCGATCGGGCCTCCTGATCGGCCGCAAGGGAAAGACCCTCGATGCCCTTCAGTTCATCGTAAATAAGATCGTCAACAAGGCCCTCGACAAAAAGATAAGTCTCTTCATCGACTCCGAGAATTACCGCAAGAGAAGAGAGGACTCCCTCATCGAAATGGCCCAAGAAATGGGGGCCAACGCCAAAAGGATCAACAAACCGGTTGTGACCACCCCTCTCAATCCCCACGACAGACGTATCATTCACTTGGCCCTTAAAGAAGACGACGGTCTCGACACAAGGAGCCGAGGGGAGGGTCTCATGAAAAAGGTCGTTATTATCCCGAAGACAAGGTAAATTCTCCCGCCCTCATCCCCTTAGAAGGATGGGCATGCCCCGCATGGGCGGGGATAAGCCCCGCAGCAAGGGCGGGACAGGCGGGCCGCCTCACGGGGTGGTCCGCCCTAGGCGGCCGTGCCAGGTTTTTGATCAAACCTTGGGCAATAGCCTGAATATCTCCGCTTCATTGACGCGGAGGGCGTGAACCTTCAGGGCTATCCGGTCGTTTTGTTTTGCGTCCAAAACCCGAGGTATTTCAACTCTCCTCTGCCTTATGTCCAGAGAACCCGTCAATGAGGATACCATTGCCGCCATAGCGACCCCCGTCGGCCAGGCAGGGATCGGCATAGTCCGCTTGAGCGGTCCCCGGGCCCACGAAATAGCAAAAAAGATTTTCCGCGCCAAACGGCCCCTTTCCTCCTTCCAGACCCACCGTCTCCATCTGGGTCATTTGATCGATCCCGACTCTGACCAACCTCTCGACGAAGTGCTGGTCTCCTTTATGAAAGCGCCACACACCTACACCCGGGAAGACGTGGTGGAAATAAATTCCCACAGCGGACATCTCCTCCTCGCCAGGGTCCTTCAGATCATTCTTCACCAAGGTGCTCGGCTGGCTAAGCCGGGCGAGTTTACCTTCCGGGCCTTTGTGAACGGCAGAATAGACCTGACCCAGGCTGAAGCAGTCGTCGATCTGATCAACTCCCAGTCTGAAAGAGGCCTTCAACTGGCCTCACAGCAGGTCAAGGGAAAGCTCAAACAGGATATCGATCAATTACGCCAAAAGGTCCTGGAGATCCTGGCTCATGTGGAGGTGGCCATCGACTTCCCCGACGAGGAATCTTATGTACTTTCAGAAAAGGACGCGGAGCACAGGATCAATAAGGAACTCCTTGAACCCGTTGAGAAGATCATTGCCGCTCATGGACAGAGAAAGATCTGGATGGAGGGTATCCCCACGGTCATTGTCGGGCGTGTCAACGTGGGGAAATCGAGCCTACTCAACTGCCTGCTCAACGAAGAGCGTGCCATCGTCACCCCAATACCCGGCACGACGCGAGATGTGATTGAATCCACCCTTCATATTGACGGGCTACCCCTGCGCCTGATGGATACGGCGGGATTCCGCAAGGTCAAGGGGAGACTCGAAAGAATCGGCATCGACCTTACCGAGAAAAAGTTGCTCGACGCCGATCTCGTATTGATCATCATTGATCAGAGCAGGCCTCTGAACAAGGATGACCTGGACCTCGTTGCCAAATCCAGGGAAAGGAAGACCCTGCTTGTCCTGAACAAGATCGACCTACCTTCCAGGGTCAACAAGTCCTCCCTGATAAGGCTGCTCGAGGATTTTCCCTCTGTCAGGATATCGGCCCTTACAGGGCAAGGCATTGAGGACCTTCGCAAGGCCATACGGGACCTGGTTCTGGCAGGGGAAGATGCCATGACCACCGCCCCCATAGCCCCCAATCTGAGGCACAAGGAGGCCTTGATGGAGGCGTCCCAAAACTTCAGGAATGCGGCCTCCAGCGCTCGGAAAGGCCTGCCTTGGGAGATTGTCGCTATGGATCTTCATGAAGGATTGAGGGCACTTGGCGAGATCACCGGGGAGTCGACAAGCGAGGAGATTCTCGATAAGATCTTCAGTCAATTCTGTTTGGGAAAATAAACACCTCATCTCTCGAACGTGGCTTTCGATGTCAAGAGTGTCGGCGAGGAGGCGAGCACAAGGGGCATTTTTCATGGCAGAAAGGGCAAAGGAGATGATGCTGGGGGCAAAAGAAGACTTTGGTGATGCTTCGTGAGCAACCTTGGCAGACCAGAGGATCGAGAGACTTGGTTACAGGATTATAGACAAGAGAAAGTCCTTTCTTTCTTCTTCCTATAAGCACTTCGCAGAGGATCTTTACCGCGGGCGTTGAAACGAACATTCCCGCACAGGGGGTGAGCTTGGCCTTGATGCTGTACTTGCTTACGAGATCCGTCTTCTTCTGTGCCAGTTCGGATGGAATGAGGTTGATCTTTCCTCTTCGGTCCTCAATCAGTTGCTCAGAGAGGCCGGGTCTTTGGAGGCTTTTCTCCATTTCCGCCTTCAAAGCTTCATAGTACTCCTCCAGATGGGCCACGTCTCTTTTTAACCTCCTATCCATACTTTCCTTGAATTCCCGAAGCTCCTCTAAGATGATTCCATGAGCCTGCAGTTCAAGGGCTTTGAGCACCTTCTTCCAGTCCCACGAATTCAAATTCCGGTAGAATTCATTTGGAGGTCTGAACTCCTTGGCCGGAAGGTCAAGCATTCCGGCCATCTCCGGAACAAAGGCGCCTGTTTCGAGGTGGAAAGGAAAACTCAGGAGACCCTCCTTCTGTTCATCGCTCTGGGCCAGAAATCGGCAGGTGAGGATGAAGTAATGGGTCTTGACCGGCGCCGAAGAAACGACTTTCAATGCTGCCCTGGAAAAACGGAACATATCGGAAGCGAGACGATCAAATCCATTGCTTTTCAAGTAATCGAAAGTAAGTCTGCAGCCGGTCAGGCACACGGATCCACACGCTACATCCGTCATCCTTTCAAGCAGGGAAGACCCATACCCGATGCGATAGGCGTCCCCCTCTTGAGTTGGAGAACCGGCTTTGATTCTGATCTGTTCGGGAACTTCGAGCTGGCTTGAGAGTTCCTCAGGCAATAAGGCCTCGAAAGCCTCGGAATCCTCCTCTATGATGGCGCCTGCGCTTTCAAGGAAACGCTGTGCAAAAAAGTATGGCTCTCTGTCCAGTTCAGAGCTCATAGTTCTCTCCAAAGAGCTTTTCGTCCAGTTCCTTTGTTTTTTCATAGGCCGTTCTTGCCCGTTTCAGTCTCGCTGCCAACTGTGCGAAACCCTTTTCCAGATCACCATCGGTCGCGGAGTCGACCCAGATGTCGTAAATCATATCGGAAAAATTGTGGTCCTCCGAAATACGGCCCAGGATCATATCAACCTCGCCGATCACCATTTCAAACATGTTGATCTTTCTGTCCAGGATATCCAGAATTCTTTCTTCAATGCTGCCGCTGGCGCAAAGATTGTAGATAAAGACCTCTTTTTCCTGTCCGAGCCTGTGAATTCGGCCGATGCGCTGTTCAATCTTCATGGGATTCCAGGGGAGGTCGTAGTTTACCATCCGGTTGCAGAACTGCATGTTCCGACCTTCTCCGCCAATCTCAGTGGTCACAAGAATATTCGCCTCATCTCTGAAATACCGGATCTGCTCCTCCTTTACACCGCTGTTCAGCCTTCCGTGAAAAAGAGCAAAGGGCACGCCCTGCTCCTGGAGGAAGCAGGAAATATGATCGAGGGTTCCAAGGTATTTGACAAAGACAATCATTTTTTCTCGCGAGCTATGGATGAGGTTAAGAAGGACTCGATTCTTGCTGTTTTCCTTGAGAGCGAGGCACATACTGTCTATGGCCTGGATTTCTTTTTCATAGATGGGAAGTAAGTTCCCCTTGTGGAATAGACGAGAAAGGGTCAGGCTTACCGCGCGCGGGGATGAGCCGGCTTCTTCCAAAAGGTTTTTCATGAGCAACCTGTGGCTACGCCCGTCCTCTGCATTGGTTCTTTTCACCAGATTCGAAATCCTCTCGTAGAGATCCTTTTCCTCTGAGCTGCCCTCGACCTTGAGGGTTTCAGCATATCGGGGCGGGATGTCAATCTTTGCCACAGCCCGGGTATTTCGTATCATGACCTGCCCCAGGAGATCCCTTAAGAGACTCCTGTTTTTGGGATCCGTAGGATCTCCTCGAGTCATGAAATCCCTTTTGAACTCGGACATGGTCCTCAGCTGGCCTGGTTTGAGGAGGGTCACCAGATTATAGAGCTCAACCAGATTGTTTTCCACCGGTGTGGCGGTAAGAAGGAGGATGAACCGCTTTTTCAAACCGTTCACCAGCTTCCAGTTCAGGGTATTTCGATTCTTAAGATGATGGGCCTCGTCCACGATCACCATGTCCCATTCCCGGCCGGTGACGAGAGAGAAGTTTTTCCTGGATTTGGCTACATTGATGGAGGAAAGCACGAAACCCCGGTTCCATGAAGCGCTATTTCCTGACTGGAAATCCGGGTCGTCCGTAGAGATGAAATCCAGACTGAATTTGACCCTCAGTTCATCTTTCCACTGGCTTACGAGACTGGCGGGAACGAGGATCAACGCACTTTGTACCATGCCTCGCATGATATACTCTTTCAGAATCATGAGGGCCTCGATGGTCTTGCCAAGGCCGACTTCGTCGGCCAGAAGAGCGCGGCCCCGAAAGCCTTTCATGACTTTTCGGACCGTCTCTTCCTGATACCATAGCGACCGGACTCCCTGTAGACCATCGAGAGAGACCAGGGATTCAAAGAGATTCTTGAACCGGAGCACATATGCCTGAAGGGCAATCTGGTACTGATCATAGGTCGAGGACTTGCCTTTGGACAGCGCTTCCAGCAAGGCCGAAAAGTCCGCCAGCACATTCATCTCGACTTCCGGAGCTGAAAAGGGGGCATGGCTCTCTTCCTCCTTCATCTGCCTCTCAGTCTGGCTGGCGGTTCCGGGTGGTTCATGGGCCTTTGGTTGAAGGGTTGAAGAGGAAGCGGGCTCTCTCTGCGATTCCTTGGTCCCTCGCTCGATCATGACCCGGCAATAATCCTTCATTTGCTGAACCGACTTGAGAAGGGTTTTTTTGCCCCGGATCCCGTCCCTGGAGAAAAGCGGGAGGCTTTCATCAAGCACTTGGAGTGCTCTCTCATAACTGCGTTCATTGATAAGGAGGTGGCAGAGGGGGACGATCATTTGAGTATCCAGGGCCTGGATTTCATAAAGGCCCAGGAGGGCCAAAAGTTCCAAATCCTTGCGACCCATGAGATTGGCGAGATGGCCAAGTTCATGGAGATACTTTTCATTTCCGGAATCAAGACGCACAGCCCTTTCGAGAGAGCGCAGGGCCTTTTCCTGATGGCCCCTTTCCTCATGCCATAGCCCTTCGAGAAAATAGGTTTCGGCTTTTTCCGCTTGCAGGGAACGGACAACCCTCTCTCGGCGGTCTTTCTGTTTGGCTTTTCTCTTTGCCTTTTTTCTCTCTGCCACTTTCTGGGCCATCACATGAACTCCTAAACGGTCATGGCCTTGAGGTCACGTCACCCCAGCCATGAAAAGGGCTGATGAATTCGTCATTCCACGGCTTGCCTGCCCTGGACAGCGATCCGGGGACCGGGGAATCCAGACACGATTTCAAACACCTAATGAAGACCGGATTCCGGCGTCTCCCCCCGAGACGATCCGGGGTTCGCCGGAATGACCAAAAATGCTGTTTTTCGACTTTACGAACCCGTCAACAGTCAAAGTGCCACAAGTCTGAGCCTTTGGGTATCTAATATCTATTTTTCCGGAGTTTGCAAATAGATTCTGGCTGCCGAATCCAACGGTTAATTAATCGGGGTAAACCCCTGGCTTTGCCGGGGGTTTACCCCGATTAATTGAACATGAAGTTCTTGTAAGGTGTCAGGGGGTCGGGCTAAGCACCTTAAATCCAGAAAAATGAAAACCAGCCTTATTCGCGGAAACTTTGGCGAGAGCGACAAGGCACGATCTTCCGGCACACACCTGCCAGCAAGGGCATGCAGAGGGTTATCAACTTGCTAAGCCCCTCCTATCCGAATTGGGTGTCCCTCGTTTGTCCTGCCTATTGACTTGATATCAACTTGTGATACTATATAGATGTGAACAAGAAGCAACGGCAAATGCTCGATAGAATCTTTGAAAAGCCTGATCGCTCCGATATTGCATGGAGCGATATCGAGGGGTTATTCAAAGCGCTTGGAGGCGAAATATCCGAAGGCAGGGGCTCACGCGTAAGAGTCGCCTTGAGAGATGTAAAGGCTGTTTTTCACAGACCGCATCCGCAGCGTGCTGCCAATAGAGGGGCGCTGCGGTCTGTACGCAGATTTCTTTTAGAAGCGGGGGTGAACCTTGATGGAATATAAGGGTTATGTTGGCAAAGTGGAATTTGAGGACGAGGCCAATATCTTTCATGGCGAAGTCATCAATTTAAGGGACGTGATCACTTTTGAAGGTGAAACTGTTGAAGAACTCAGACGGGCTTTCCATGAATCAGTCGATGATTATCTCGAACTTTGCGCTGATCGAGGGGAAGACCCTGAAAAGCCTTACTCCGGCAAGTTCGTTGTCCGGGTCGAACCCGAACTGCACAAAAGCATCGTAATAGAAGCCCGAAAAAGAGGCAAAAGCCTTAACACATGGGTCAGTGAAGCACTATCAAAAGCCGTTGAAGAAGACAACACCTTACAAGAGCACGCACCCTGAGTGCAGATTCCTCGCGGTTTTTGGGGCAGAGGAGACCCTGCGTCGATGCTAAAG
>JAZDGZ010000095.1:0-3865 GCA_043806375.1 Pseudomonadota bacterium
TCCTCACGGCTTTTCCTTCCTCGACCCTCGCCCAGTCCTCTTCACGGACGCCGCTTTTACAAAACGCCACGCCTCTCCGGCCGCCTCGAGCACCTCATACCCCGGGGGATTTCGGCTGTACCGTGCCTTTAGGTATGCCTCTGTAATGAAGCTCAATTCTCTCTCTTTATCAGGAAAGTTGAAGCAAATGGTCTTCAGATACTCGAGGGGGGTCTGGAAATGGTGCCGTGGCAGGCCCTGCTGTGCCCCCCACTTAAGGAGATCTGAGTAAAGGGTTCTTAGGGTGATGAGAGCCCCTCTCTGCGGCCCCGACTTGATCGAAATAACGTGTCTTAAGATTCTCGCGAGCCAATAATGCAGGGCCTGCCAGAGCCTTTTTAGAAGCCCGGTCGCCGCCGCGAAAAGACCCTTTGGGCTCTGGAAGATCTCAACCCGTCCCATCATGGCGCCTTCAGAGGCGGCCCGCGCTCTCAACTTTTTCACGGTGAAAAAGACAAGGCAGAGCACGCTGACAACCAAAAGGAAAAGGAGGAACCATAGAAACACGGGGCTTATCTGCACGGCCCCTTCACCCCACGGTGGGGGGCCCGCCGGAAAGGCCAATTCTTCCTTGGGGGGTTTCATAGAGCACCCGGCAGGGCCGATATCGATCCGTCTGTCTGCCCGGTCAGGCACATCAATGCCCTCTAAGAGTCCCAGAATTTTCGCTCCCACTGTCCTAAGCCCGTCCACTATAGCCTGGACAAGGCCCGGGGACAGGGCAACGAAAAGGAGGCCGCTTGCCAGGAACACACCTCCTGTGCCCAGCAAGAGTACCCGCCATGAGTAGGGCTTTAATACCGCTATGGCGCCTAAAATAGAACCTTCCCATCGAGTCAAAGCAAGAGAGAGATAGGCAAGGAGAAAAAAGAGCGGCGCCGCCGGATACACCTTATCGTCGATCGATGCAAGTACAAAGAGAACCAGGAGCCTGATCTGGAAACGGCCGCATGCTTCCCGATAATCACTGCCGTACCTTAGAAGGGCACTTCCTAGCCAACAGCATAAACCGGCCAGCCCGACTTGCAGAACGATCAGAAAAACGTCCTCTCCACTCCACGAATTCATCCGCCAAAGACGTTCCCATAGGGCTAAGGCCGCGACGATGGCAACCATCACCACGCCCGCACTTGCCGATATCTTACTCGCTTTCGCAACACCTTGCGTCTTGGTCAGCGTCAATTGAAACAGAAAGGACAGAAGGTAAGAGAGAAAAATCAGGATGAAAATAGGATACCACAGACCCAAGAACCTTCTCGCCAGATTCAGGGCAAGATAGATGCAACACATCTCCATGCCCATGGCTGACAGCTGTCTAGCCAAAGGGATGAAACGCTCTTCTCTCATAGCACCTGATCCACATGCCCTTGCCATGGCCGGATGACATGTCCGCCTTGGGACGGATGCTCTGACATCCCATCACCAAGGGTTAACACAAACAATGAAACCCCCTGTCTCTTCAGTCCCTTGAGCATATCGGCCGTAGCGGCGGACAGAAATCGGGTCAGAAGAACCAGCCGCGTGCCCATGGGCAGAAACCGCCTTTGCCTATCCAGTTGGACACGGAGGGGCAATCGTGTCTCGGCCTTTACACGGGCGAGCGTCTCCAAGAGGAGCAGGAGCTGGTCGTGGCCGGAGGATACGGGAATCTGTATTTCCGGTATGGCATTGGCCATAAACCCCACAGGGAATTTCTCCTGGCATGCTTTCAAGGTGAGAGAAGCGATGACGCTTACGGCAAATTCAAAGGAATCCTGGATCTCTGAGCTATTGCCGCAAAAGGTCTCTACATCCAAGACAAACATAAGGCTCGGGTTAGTTGTGCACTCATATTGCTTTGAACGGAGCTCTGCATGGCGGGCGCTTGCTTTCCAGTGAATCCGCTTGAAAGGGTCGTCATGAAAGTAGTTTCTCGTACCAATGGTCCGGCTTGCATCCTCATGAATGCTCCTGGTTGTTTCGCGCTCACCGAATAACCCCATGATAGGTAAATTCAATCTTTCTACTGGAATGATCCGTGGATAAATCAGTACTGTTTCAAGAGACGGCAGGAGCATCTCTCTCGGAAAAAACCCAAAAAGGTCCCCTGAGCGCAGGCGCGTAGGCCCGAGACGATATTCCCCGCGCTCCCGACACGCCACCCGATGCTTCCATCTTAATTGCTGTCGCCCTGAGACGGAGGTAGCCCATTGGAGGCGATCCTTGGAAAACGGGCTAGACCCCTCAGATTTGCCCTTTGTCAGCGTATAGGGGAGTTCTTCCTCAATCAGGAACCAAGGAAGAGGGAGGATTTTTTCGTTGGTCAGCTCGAAAAACAGATCGATCTTCTCCCCTGGAAAGGCCCTGGTCTGGCTGAGGGTAAGTTGAAAGGTGATTCCCCGTAGCGATTGCCAACTCCACCCATAGGATACCAGAGCGAGCACCAGGAAGGATGCGCAGAAAACCAGGAGAGCCAAGTGCTGACGGATAGCTGAGAAAAGCATCAGCCCGGCAACCACTCCAAGCCCGCTCCAGTGCAGTAAGACGGGGTAGCCAAGACTGGATATCATGCTCCTCGCACGGTTTTCAGCTTTGCTCTTCAAGAGGAATGCCGATGGAACCCAGGATCTCTTCAATCACTTTCTCCTTACTCCTCTTATGGAAGTATGCCTCCGTGTTGAGGGTGAGTCGGTGAGCAAGGACAGGCACTGCCAGTTTTTTTACATCATCAGGAAGCACGTAATCCCGCCCTTTTGCCAGGGCATAGGCCTGGGCGCACTTGTAAAGGGCCAGGCTCGCCCTGGGACTGGCCCCTAACTGTACGGAAGGATGGGTGCGGGTCCGTCCGGTGATTTCCAGCAGATAGCTCCGCACCGATTGTTCCACATAAACATCCTGTGCGAGGCCCTTCAATCTCAAGACCTCTTCAGCCGTGGCCACCTCTGCCAGGGCATCCAGCGGACTTCCCTTTTCAAAACGCAGGAGCATGGCATCCTCTTCCTCTCTGCTGGGATACCCGATCTCCAACCTCAGAAGAAACCGGTCAAGCTGGGCCTCAGGGAGAGGGAAAGTCCCTTGAAGTTCAACCGGGTTTTGCGTGGCAATCACCACGGAGGGTCTGGGCAGGGGCATCGTCATCCCATCGACGGTCACTTGTCTTTCCTCCATGGATTCAAGAAGGCTCGACTGAGTTCGCGGGGTGGCGCGGTTGATCTCGTCCACCAGAACGATATTGGACATGACCGGCCCGGCCCGAAACACGAAGTCGGATTTCTTCTGATCGAAAAAATAGATGCCTGTCACGTCGGAGGGCAACAGATCGGGGGTACACTGAATTCGGCTGAAGCTGCATCCGATGGAACGGGCCAATGCCTTGGCAAGGGTTGTCTTGCCGATGCCGGGGACGTCTTCGATAAGGATATGCCCTTCGCAAAGCAACGCCACAACCGCCAACTCCAGAACATCCCTTTTGCCTACTATCACCCTTGTCATATTCTCCAACACGCGGTTTACCGTTTCCGGGACCATAGGACCGCTCCTGATCTTTGTTAAGATAGTTCCCACGAGGCGTTTCGATACAGCCTGTCACAATTCTTCCTCTTCGCGCGGAATTATATTTGAAGCGGGGAGCAAATAGCAATGATTAGCTTACCCTTTATGAATCTTTGTGATATCTTTTGCCATGGCTAACGGAACCGGTAAGACAACATGGCTTTGGCGCGGCGGGGAGGGGCCGAGAGACCTCCCCCACTGGGCCTATAAACACCTCGTAACGGTCCTCAACATAGATCCCGACTTCTCAGGGACCTTAAAATCCGTTGAGCAACTCGGGTACATGGAGGACGCC